>CAIJEA010000090.1 GCA_903819605.1 uncultured cyanobacterium
ACTCTTATTACCTTCAATTAACTAGTTTTTGAAATAGCCCTGGCCTTCGGCGGGGAAACAAAACTCTGTACCTAGACGTAGGACTACGATAGTTACTAGGCAGATACTTTTGCTACGGTCTTGCGTATACCAGATATTTTGGAATTGTTGCGCTTAATCTCTTCTTCAGTTAGAGGCACAATATCAATATGGTTAAATAACGTTGTGACGAAGGTAAACAGCAAGAAAGGTAGAGAAGTCACCACAATTAAACCAACTGCACCAAAAGAAAAAATGGGCTTGCTCATCAGTGAAAGGGCTGAAGCTAACGCCAGAAAAATTACTCCTAACCAAACAATTACTTGTCCCAAAATATCACTAAGGGTTAGTGTGCAAACAAAGCGATACTTACCAATGTCGTTCATCATATTTCACCTATTAAGTTAGTTTTTAAAGATAGAAAAATCCAATAAGATACGTACATTTTTGGGTACGCATCTCACAAATCATTCAGAGTTGCTATATTAAAAAAAATTATTGTCCTTAGTTTTCAGTATACGAATCGTGTATGGCTTTTTGGGTTACGTTTTATTGAGAAAATAACCACAGGATTTATTAACATTTGGATGAGTTTATGTGGGATGAAATTGCGATCGCTATTTCCCAAGCTACAGGCGAGAGATTTACCAGCGATCGCCGTCAAGCGCAGTCAGGTGGATGCATTAATCAGACAACCAAACTCTCTGATGGTAAGCGCCAATTTTTTGTAAAAACTAATAATGCAAATTGTTTAGATATGTTTATTGGCGAAGCGATCGCGCTGAAGCAAATGTCTGCCACTAAAACAATTCGCATCCCGCAGCCAATTTGTTGGGGTATTGCTGATGAAGTAGCTTATCTAGTGATGGAAAACCTTGAATTGGGCGGTAATCAAAATTGGGAAGCGATGGGTCATAATCTGGCGGCGATGCATCGGGTAACGAGCGATCGCGGGTTTGGATGGGATCGTGACAATACGATTGGTGCAACTCCCCAAATTAATAATTGGACAAATAGTTGGATTGATTTCTGGCGGGAATATCGATTAGCTTTTCAAATTCGTTTAGCTAAGCGCAAAGGTTGGCGATGCAGTATTCCTGAAGAGAAAATCTATAATGCTTTACCTAAATTTTTTCGCGATTACCAACCACAACCCGCAATGGTGCATGGGGATCTCTGGGGTGGAAATGCTGCCTTTGTAAATGGTGAGCCTGTGATTTTCGATCCTGCACTATATTTCGGCGATCGCGAAGTGGATTTAGCAATGACAGAATTATTTGGCGGCTTTCCATCCCAGTTTTATCGCGCCTACAATGCGGCTTATCCCCTTGATGCTGGCTACAAAGAGCGCAAAACTCTCTACAATCTCTATCACATTCTCAATCACTTCAATCTCTTTGGTGGTGGCTACGGTTCTCAAGCTAATCGTATGATTGAGAGTATCTGCCAATAAGAAAGAGCGCTTTGCGCTCTTTCTTATTGGTATTTTAAGCGGTTGCTTCTTGTTCGCTTTCGATCAGAGGCGATCGCAAGCAGAGGTAAATCAATGCGCCGACTAGGGGAACTAGGGCAATAAATGTAAAAAAGCGATCGTCGGTCATGCCACGTCTTTCCATGTCATCACTTAGTAACCAAGGGAATAGCAGCGACAACATACAGAAGTCTAGGGTCATCACATGGATAAATCGGCTAGTTTGCCATTGCTGGATAAAGTCTGCCCAGTTGGCATTGGCGAATCCATAGACCAAAAAGTAAATGGCGATCGCGCTCAGCACAATCCCTGTCCAGCGTGACTCTAAGGCGGAAATCAGTCGATTCTTTTTACCGATAAAGGTGGGATTTGGTTCGCGCAGGGCGAAGTAGGGAAGTAGGGCAAAGACTCCGACCAAAAATGAGAGGCTGGCAAATAGCCAAGCGGGTACTTTTTGTCCGCGTCCGTCGCTGGCTAGCATACAAGCATAAATGAAGGGAAATACGCCCATGAGGTTAAACAGGGCAACGATCAGGGCATTTGTGCCTTGCCAGTCTCCAGTACTCAATTTGAGAATTAGTTGCAAGGTGTCGGGGCGATCGGGCGGCGCAAAGATGAAGGCATAGACCGAAAATAAAATCCAAATCAACCAAAATCCAAGTTTATTAGGCATAAATCAAATAGTTGCTTACTAGTCCTATTAAAACCTAGAAATAGTTTTGGTGATAAGTCGCGATTTGATTGTCGAAATATTGTTGGGTTTGAGAAAATTGAAAAGCTAGAGATTAAGATCCCTGACTTTTTCTATGCTAGTCAAGATAACTTGTAAATTCACCAAAAAAGTCGGGGATCTGGACATTTTTAAGTTTGCCATTCCTTTTCGATGCTCTCTAGGTCTTTGATTGCGCCGATTTGTTTATAGATGGTTTTGGCTTTGTCGTAATATTGCTGAGAAAGGGTGAGATTGCCACGTTGTTTTTCGAGTAAGGCAAAATCAAAACTAACCATAGCTATACCCACGAGATCGCCTAATTCAGTTCTTAATTGCAAAGATAGCTTGTAGAGAGACTCCGCCGCATCCCAGTTGCCTCGATTGCGCTCGATGTCTCCTAATACTCCCCAAGAACTTGCCATACCAGCGCGATTGCCTAATTCTTCTTCAACTGCTAAAGATTGCCTGTAGAGAGATTCCGCCGCATCCCAGTCGCCTCGTTTGCGCTCGATGTCTCCCAATACTCCCCAAGAAGTTGCCATAAGCGGGCGATCATCTAATTCAGTACTCAATTGCAAAGATTGCCTGTAGAGAGATTCTGCCGCATCCCAGTTGCCACGGTAGCGCTCAATGTCTCCCAATTGCCCCCAAGAAGTTGCCATCATCGAGCGATCATCTAATTCAATAATCAATTGCAAAGACTGCCTATAGAGAGATTCTGCCGTGTCCCAGTTACCTCGCTCACGCTCAATGTCTCCTAATACTCCCCAGATGTAAGCAATACCTCTTCGATCTTCTAGTTTTTCTAGGATTTGTAGGGATTCTTTATAAAGTGATTCCGCTTTATCCCAATAGCAAAGGAACTTATACATATTAGCTAAGCTATTAAGGGAGTAGGTCAGATCATAGTCACGCTTGAATTTTTTTTGTAGTGCGATCGCCATATTCAGATAAGTTTCTGCTAACTCAATCTCATGCTTTAAATTTTCCGTTTCACCTCTACATACTCGCTCAACATAAGCTCTTCCCAATTGATTATAAATCGGTTCAATATTAGAGCTATCCTCACCCCAAGTAACCAAAGCCTCCGCAAGAGAAGATTCTAATTGTTTGATCGAAAGCACCGAACTTGATTTTTGAGGATTATCAATTGGCTTGAATATCGGATCTTTATCAGTATTATCAATTGGCAAATTCAACTTCGCAAAGCCAAACTGAAACGACCCACCACTGCGCCAACTCCAAAAATCGGGCGCTTTTTGGGCGACTTCCACTAATAACGCCGAAGGCAACCACAACACAATTGGCAAAGGATAACCCCGCAAAGCCTCCCGCGTCCATTGCAAATAGCCCAAAAAACTATCTAACTTTTCGCGATTATTCGTGCCCAAATTACTTAACTTCTCCGCACCCAATACCGTCGCGATCGCCTGTTGATTCATATCAATCTGCCCATCGATCAAAGCCTGCAACAAACTCGGCTCATCATGATTTAGCGCTAACCGATAGACCCGCACCCCCTGCGATCCTAACTCCTGCTCATAGCGTCGGATAATCTCCTGCCGCATTGCCGAATTGTCACATACTGCCAGCAAAACCTGCAAAGTTCCCAAACCAGACTCAAGGGATACGACCAAGCGATCGTAAACCTTCGCATTTTCCTCATTGAGAACGATTAAATCTGACATTTTCTCTTGCTACGGTTACAGGTTTCGCCCCCTAACCCCCAATACTGGGGGAACAAGAACATCTTGAAGTTCCACAGTATTAGGGAACTTAGGGGGCAGATGACATTACTGACGGAATTAAACCTTCAATCTTCAACTGTTCCACAATCAAAGGATGCACATCATACCAACTCTCGCGATTGCGATATTCGATCGCCACCAAATTATGCAATAAATCCAAAAAATTCTGTTCTTTAGGATCGTCGGGCGTATAGTTTTTATAGGTTTGCAGCAAAATTTGGCGATCGCCCTTACTCAAAGTAATCTTCATATCATTGCGAATATTATCAAGAGCCTCAGCCAAAATCGCTCCATCGATTTTCAAATTATCAATATTTTGCTTACGTCGTAATTGCTGCCGCAACTTCACCAAGATCAAATCACAACATTCTTTCGTAATTCGCATCACCTCGCGTAATACACCACCACTCTTCAGCGCAATTTCTACCTCGACTCCAGCCTCAAATAAATCGGGATCGATCCGCCGCGTTAAAACCGATTGCAAAATCTCAATCGCATTAGGATTTGTCTTACCATCAGGCTTACGACTTTCTCCCATCGGATAAAGCTTTAACACAGGCATTACAAAAATGCGATTACCCGTCTCATCTTCAATATATCTTTTCAACTTACCATCGCGAATCGTAGCGATCGGCACTGTGTAAATAATAATGAATTTGGGCTGAAGCAAAGCTTTGAGATTCTTCTGAAAAATATCATCAATTTGTGCCAAATCAGTCTTATCAAGATCATCAACAATGA
>CAIJEA010000091.1 GCA_903819605.1 uncultured cyanobacterium
AATAGCCCAGAGATTACAATGTTGTACCGCGCACAACTTAAGTGAGTTGCATCGGGGCGAAGCGCCGACACAACTCTCTTATCTCTAGCTAATTCTATAGCTCTAATTTCTTCTACTATTTATTAAACAAAAAAGTAATTGCAGCGCTTTGCACTGCAATTACTTTTTTTGTTTTGATTCTCCTAATTCACTTGGTAATAAGTAAGTAGCTAGGCACAATTAAATATAAAATCTCAAAGCCTATAATACATTCTCAGCATAAGATACAAGTTTTAATTCTATTTTTTAATTATGATAAGTTACTTATAAATATCAAAGTCAAGATTAAAAAAATACTGTTTGAAATCCAAGCAAATTATGGATATTAAATAATTATTTTGGGTTAGCTATAACAGTCCTAAATTATTTGTAACAATCATTGGCTTCGGCTTCGCTCAGCCAACGATTATTAATGCTGGCTGAGCGAAGCCGAAGCCTCTTACATCTTATTTATAGTGGTCATAGGGAAAGCAATCTAAGGAGATTTACGCCATTTGCACAATTACTTTAATTGAATTTCTTGATACGTTAAATCCAAGCAAACAGTCTATTTCAAACAAAATTAGTAAGCATTACGTTTGATTTTTATTAAACCGAAATAAAGTAAATTTATATGGGTTAAATTACTAAAAAAAGCTAAGAAATACTTGGGTAATGTGTACTTTCTATTTATGATCACGAAATCAAAGCCAAATAAAAATCAAAATAAACTGTATTGCTTGTTGAGTATCGACCTAATTAATGGGTCTAATGCTAAGTGGGTGGAAAGCAATGATTGGATTTGTCAATGTTTTAGAAGAAGTTATTGTTAGAGAGATTTATATCCAAATTGAAGAGCTTCGACCAGACATGCAACCTAAAGTTAGAGTTGTGGAAGTTTTGGCATATGCACTTAATCGATTGCCTCCACTCTTTGCCACATCCATGGTTGGATGGCAATATCAATATGACTATGCTTTAAATGAACTATACCCGCAAATTTCACAGTTAGTCAAACAGGGACTAAAAACCATTTTGTTTGGCGATCCACTTCACGACATAACACCGCTTCCAAACCATTTATTTACCAATAGCGCTGGAGCGCTTTATCAGTTAAGTAAAATTTTTGGTCGTAAACATTTACGTTGGCGAGATGTACCAATCCTCATCGAGGCATCAGTTAATAAACCTGCACGCACAACAAATATAAACGATCAAACAGTTATTCAATTTGATGAAGAAACTAAGTTGCAAGATGTCAGCTATGTGAGTAAAAGCCAAAGAGGATTACTCAGTAGCTCCAAGAGATTTATGGAAAAGCAACAAGCGCAGAAAAAGCAGGAAGCATTACTTTTAAATTCAGATCGCATTTTAGTAAATCACGGTCAAACATATGGGAATTCATGGGCTAGTGATAAAAAAGTAAGAGATGCGATTGAAATGGAATATAGAGCGTTGCAATCTTACACACTAGAAGCACAATTAGGTCTGATAAATGTGATAGAGCATCTTGTTTTCCGAGCGATCGAGCGCATTACAACACCAGAGTTACATGCAAAAATCAACTTAAACGAAGTAGCTGCCTATGCCCTCAACCGTCTGCCACCAATGTATGCCACAAGCGATCGCGGTTTTAAATATTTGAGGCAGCGAGCAATTTCAGAACTTGCCCGCGAACTTATAGGCTCAGTTCGTACTGGTGTAATGAGAGTGATCCAAGCAGAGCATACGGATGCCCCACCGATCTATGCTTATCAGTTTGAGCAGGAGTATGAGCGATCGATGCTGACTTTAAATAGTTTTTTTAACCGCGATGATATTTCCCTACACAATATCGTCGCGATCGCACAGGATTTACTTCTGGTTCGTCATTCCGCCTAATTGACCTAATTATAATGATGTGGACTCATCTATCTTTTGTAAGGATTCTGGTACGGGGTCATAACCACCCATATGCCAAGGATGACAGGATAAAATACGTTTGGTTGCCATTGCCCCACCTTTAATTAATCCAAAGCGATCAATTGCCGTCAAAGCATATTGCGAACAAGTCGGTTGAAATCTACACCTCGGCGGTAGAAAGGGCGAAATACACAACCGATAAAACTGAATCAATAAAATAACAAGTTGTTTCATGGCTAAGGTAGGCTTATTGATAAGCCGATATCCACATTTTAACGTCTCAATTCTATCTATCGATGTCATCCTCTAAAACTGTCACGATCGCTGTTATTCAGGCATCCTTAAATGCTGATATTGTCACTAACGTCTCTAAAATATCGGATTTAGTGCAGAAAGCCGCCTATCAAGGTGCACAAGTAATCTTGCCACCAGAATTATTTGAAAGTCCCTATTTTTGTCGAGAGGAACGCGATCGCTTTTTTGATTGGGCACAACCTGTAGAAAATCATCCAACGATCGCTCATTTTCAAAATCTCGCCAAGGAACTGAATGTCGTAATTCCGATCTCATTTTTTGAGAGATTTGGTCAAGTTTATTACAACAGCCTCGCGATGATTGATGCTGACGGCTCATTGCTAGGAATCTATCGTAAAAGCCATATTCCCGATGGACCTGGCTATGAAGAAAAGTTTTATTTTCGGGGCGGCAATACAGGTTTTAAGGTTTGGGACACCGCATTTGGCAAAATTGGTGTGGGCATTTGCTGGGATCAATGGTTTCCTGAATGTGCAAGAGCAATGGTATTAATGGATGCTGAAATTTTGCTGTATCCAACTGCAATTGGCACTGAGCCTGAAGAGCCAAACCTTAATACTAAAGATCCGTGGCAACGGGCGATGATCGGTCATGCAGTTAGTAATGTGATTCCTGTAGCGGCAGCTAATCGCATTGGCTTAGAGGGCAACCAAATCTTTTATGGGCACTCCTTTATTGCCAATCATCGCGGTGATAAAGTCGCCGAGCTAAATGACATTGAAGAGGGGATAATCTTGGCAAATTTCGATCTTGATATCATCAGACTTAATCGTGCTTCTTTTGGCTTTTTCCGCGATCGCCGTCCAGATTTATATCAGATTTTACTATCCCAATAGAAACTGCCAACCGCTATATCTAGACCCAAGACCAACGACGTTTAGGAGTATTTGACTTACTAATTTCTAGTCTTTGCGATCGTGTAGGCATTGGCTCGATTACGGTTGTAATCTCCGATAAAGGATTGACTCTTAACTCATTAGTAAACGTATTGCATTGATAAACCATTGCGGCATCTAGATCTAATGCTGATAACCAACCACTTTTTGGATGATAACCACCAGTATCAATATCTAGCCAGCCTTTACCCAATACTACATTTCCAGGTTTTACACCTGGAAATACAAAGGTAATCGTATGACCTGTAATAATTATTTTGTTATCGAAAAAAGGCTCTGTAGCACTATGAAATTCTTCACGAATCCAACAAAATTCAGCCGCCCCTTGTAGTTCAAGGGGTAGGTTTGGATTTAACCCCGCATGAACTAACCAAGAGTCTCCTAAATCCAGAAAAAGTGGCAATTGCTGCATCCACTCTAAATGCTCTTTTGGCAATCCGTCTTGCCCATAACTTGCTAAGGTGTTGGAGCCACCATTGAGCAACCAACCTTTCCAAATCAGAGAACCTTCATTACTTCCAAAGGCATCAAGGCACATTTGCTCATGATTGCCTCTCAGACAAGTGTGACCGTTGTCAATTACCCATCGGATAACATCAGCACTCCGACTGCCGCGATCGATTAAGTCACCTAAAAAGAATAACTTATCACTGGGATCGCACTTAATGAAATCAATTAATTTCATCAAGCCATCAAATTGACCATGAATATCGCCAAAAACAAATCGAGTCAACTTATCTCACCCCGTATCAAAAATGATGAAGGTAAAAACTTAAAATATTTAAAACTATGGATTGGCATTAGAAGGACATAACAGTCTAGTAGATTTTTCAAGACTGATACAACTTTTTTAAAGCAAATACAGAATTCATTTTTATCTACAATACCCATTTTATGACAAATTCCTCTTGCTTTCGTTCCATAAAGGATCACCAATACAGTAATTTACTCTTGTGCTAACTCAGAAATTGAGTTAAACGCATTGTGTAGGAAGAATTCCAACAATAATTTTTATTTTGTTACAAAATCTAAAAAACAAAAATAATTTTTGAGAACGTCTGCCAAGAGATCACTCTCTTTGAATTGGTTTGCATAATTAGAATTACTCTTAATCTTTTGAAGCCTTTATATTTCAGTTTTTATGTTCAATGGATTTATTAGTATTGACAAACCACCAATTATTACAGCTCATGACTGTGTGAGTCGTTTAAGAAAGTTACTAAAACAGAAAAAAATTGGACATGGGGGCACTCTCGACCCAATGGCAACAGGCGTTTTACCGATCGCAGTTGGCAATGCCACAAGACTCTTGCGATTTCTGCCCACAGGTAAAGCTTATGAGGCAAAAATTCGGTTTGGAATTATCACTAATACTGATGACATTACAGGACAAGTATTAAGCGATCGTCCTTGTCCAAATTTAACTCTAGAAGAAGTTCAGAAATATCTACCCCTATTTCAAGGCAAAATCACTCAGCGTCCACCTGCTTTCAGTGCAATCTGGATCGATGGTGAGCGCCTGTACAATTTGGCTCGCCGAGGCGAAATTGCTGACGCTGATATTCCTCTCCGTGCCGTGGAAATTACTGAAATCAAGGTATTAGGCTGGACAAATGGAGATTATCCAGAGCTAGATGTGGCGATCGCTTGTGGGGCAGGTACGTATATTAGGGCGATCGCGCGTGACTTAGGAGAGAAGCTCGATTGTGGAGCAACATTATCGGGATTAAGGCGCACCTATAGCAACGGATTCGATCTAGAGGCAAGTTTGACCTTTGAGCAAATCACCGAACATATGCGATCGGGTAGCCTCGAAGTACTAGCCACCGATCATGGTTTACTTTCTTTACCAATGCTTTCTTTTGATGAAGATCAGACAAAGCGTTGGTGTATGGGACAGGTCGTATTGAGCAATGAGCCGATCGCCAATGATCAGAACCGCACTACTCCCTATGTACGCATGTATAACCACAAGCAGGAGTTCTTAGGTGTTAGTGAAGTCTGCGAGACAGGACTTCAACCAGTCGTCGTTTTAAACCCAATTAATTAAAAAGAGGACGCGAAGCTTCCTCTTTTTAATTAATTGGGTTTAAAACGACGACTGGTTGAAG
>CAIJEA010000092.1 GCA_903819605.1 uncultured cyanobacterium
ACGTGTGATAAACACACTTCTGGTTTTTAAGTTTATTTATGCTGAGCTACTAAGTGAGAATTACTCCTATTCCTTGGAAGGCTTTGTGCTAAGGCTCCGAGTCCTGATACAATCAACAGTTAGAATCTTTGTCAATTCATTAACGAAATTCTAGCGATTATCTCTAGCGAACATCTCGGAAATATGCGTCTATCTCACATGCTCTGGGTCACTCTCCGTGAAGATCCCGCCGAAGCAGAATTACCAAGCCACAAGCTCTTATTACGTGCAGGTTTCATCAGGCGCGTTGGTTCAGGCTTGTATGTCTACCTACCGCTCATGTGGCGTGTCTTGCAAAAGATTGCGGCGATCGTGCGCGAAGAGATGAACGCAACTGGGGCACAAGAATGTCTATTGACGCAACTACAACCTGCGGAACTTTGGCAGGAGTCAGGACGCTGGGATACGTATACTAAAGCCGAAGGGATCATGTTTGCCCTTACCGATCGCGCCAACCGCGAAGTTGGTCTGGGTCCAACCCATGAAGAAGTAATTACAGCGATCGCTAGAGATACAATCCGTTCCTATCGCCAACTTCCTCAACATTTATATCAAATCCAAACCAAGTTCCGCGACGAGATTCGTCCGAGATTCGGCTTAATGCGTGGGCGTGAATTCATCATGAAAGATGGTTATTCATTCCATATCAATGAAGAGAGTCTCAAGAAAACCTACTTCGAGATGGATCGTGCCTATCGGAATATGTTCGATCGCTGCGGTCTAAAATTTCGTGCAGTAGAAGCGGACTCAGGCGCGATTGGAGGTTCGGGTTCGCAGGAGTTTATGGTACTAGCGGATGCTGGTGAAGATGACATTCTCTTCACTGAAGACAGTAGCTATGCTGCCAATGTAGAAAAAGCGACATCAGTTCCACCCGATGCGATTCCTTCGCATTTTGATAAATTCGAGAAAGTGCATACACCCAAGGCTGGCACTATCGAGACTGTTTGCAAGATGTTGAAATGCGATCCTACACAAGTTGTGAAACAGGTTCTTTATCAAGTTGTCTATGACAATGGCACAACGGTTTTAGTGCTAGTTAGTATTCGTGGCGATCGCGATGTTAACGAAGTAAAACTGCAAAATGAGCTGACAAAATTAGCCGACAATTACGGCGGTAAAGCAATTATTAATCTCCAAGTTGCCGATCTTGAATCTCAACAAAAATGGGCGCATTCCAAACTTCCTGTTGGATTTATTGCACCAAATTTAGAAGATACTTATATCGACAAAGTATCAGGATTTGCATCAAAATTCCTTCGTTTAGCCGATCTCACTGTTGAGCATTTACATAACTTTGTGACAGGTGCAAATGAAGCTGACTATCACGTTGTCGGTGCAAATTGGGGGAAAGACTTCACCTTGCCTACGGTAGTAAATCTCGATAAAGCTAAAGCAGGCGATCGCGCTGTTCACGATCCTTCGCAAATTTTACAAACTGCTAGAGGCATCGAAGTTGGACATATATTCCAATTGGGAACTAAATATTCCAAGGCGATGAAGGCGAACTTTACCAATGAGCAGGGCGAAGAATTGCCTTTAGTAATGGGTTGTTATGGCTTAGGGGTGTCGCGTCTTGCTCAAGCAGCGGTTGAGCAGTCCCACGACAAGGATGGAATCATCTGGAATAAAGCGATCGCTCCCTATCATGTAATCGTCACTGTTCCCAACGTTGGCGATGCTAAACAAATGGAAGTCGGTGAGAAACTCTATGCAGAAATCAATGCTGCCAAGATTGAAGTACTACTTGACGATCGCGATGAACGCGCTGGCGTGAAGTTCAAGGATGCGGATCTGGTCGGGATTCCCTATCGTGTGGTTACAGGGAAAGCGATCGCCGAAGGCAAGGTCGAGATCGTCAATCGCGCTACTAAGTTGGCTACTTTAGTAGCGATCGAGTCTGTTGTCGAATACTTGCAGAATGAGCTAGCTGAAAGCACCTTGCATTAAAAAGCAATGCAAGTTTTGCATAGGACATAAAACCCAAATAAATATAGGCGGAGCTTCGCGTCGCCTATATTTATTTTTCTAAACTAACTGGAATCATCGGATGGTTCAAGCGACGATAGCTCATTTGTCTCTATGTCATAAGAATAAAGATATTTGTGGATTTGTTCGCCAATTTTGTCATTACCCGATGTCTTAGATACAAAAGCTGTTGCACCAACCAACTTTGCCTTAATCCGATCTATTAGCGTGTTATTACCAGTCAAAATCAAAATAGGCGTATTCTTAAATTCTGGTATACGACGTATTTGGGTGCAGAGTTCATAGCCACCAACAATCGGCATCACCACATCTAAGATAATCAACTCTGGCTTATGCTCAATCAGCAATGGCAAGACTTTAATAGAATCTCGAATGCCTAAGAACCCATAGCCAAATTCTGTAACTATCTGCTCAATAGTTGCACATACTTGATTGCTATCGTCCACACAAGCAATAAGAGGTCTCGCCAATATTGGCAGCTTTTTCTGGATTAGATCGTTATCTCGCAACTTAGCTGTTTCATTCGCTTCATTTAAAGAACCAGATGAAAAAGGAGCTTGTACGTCAGAGACTTCCACCAAGCCGACCATACCACGGTGATAGTAAGCCATTAAGGACTGTACGAGAGTCAGCAAGTCTTTCTTCATCCATGCCGATAACTCACGGAGCGATCGCCTTCCATCAAGGATGGTGATTAGCGTTTTATAAGTGAGATCAGAAGCTTCTTCTTTGAGTTGTTCAGGGCGCTTAATCCAAGGAGCAAGATTGGGCGAGAAGTCGGCTATTCCTGCTTTACGCCATGTTAACCAATCTTGATGAGCACGCTCGATCGCATTCTCAGCATGGATCAAAGAAATTACAGGTGTAATTTCGTCTTCAAAATCACAGTAATAGGTAATTCGCTCGTTAGCAGCACATTGGATGATATCAAATAGTACTTCTTGAACAAAACATTCAATAATTGGCGAGATTTGCTCACGGGTAAGAATCATCCGTTTCATCAGGATGACCAGTACCTGATAGTCCCATAGTCTAATTTCTTCAGGAGTACGGAGAGAAATTTTATTAAAGTCTATCTGTACTCTGTACTGCCCCATTAACCTGCGCCAACGTCGATGGTTATGTATCCCCCCAGAAGCCCACACAAGCCTACCATGACAATAATAAATACTCCATTTGTAATCTTTGACACTATGAAGTTCTAGTTTGCCAGTAAATTGCTTGCGACCATATCCGCGCAATTGTTCTACAAGACTGTAAACAGCTAGATTATCTGTATCCATGCATCATCCATGCTTCATAGAAATTGAATCTTTTAGCGTGAAAAATCTCAAAACTATCTTTCCAAATACAAACTAAGGTTGTTGTTAGCAACTTAGGTTTTGACAAAAATATACTCGTTATAAAGAATATATCAATAAATCGAGAAATTAGAGTGATGCTTTCGTCTGTACCCGATTCTGTAGTATCTTGATTGAGACTTGGCGATCTTAGTATTTTGATGTCTTACAACTTTTAGGTCTATTTTATATTCATGTCAAAGTCATCTAGGAATAATAAATCTGCAAAAACGAAACAGTCAGCGACGCTGATGTATGTGGGCATTGGAGCGGCTGTGGTCGCCACAGGATTAGGTGGGGGGTATTTCTATTTTACTCAGCGATCGCAAGCGATTCAGGGTATTCTGGGCGCAGCAGCAGCGATCCCACAAGAAGCTCAGGTAGTGATGGCCTTTAACACCAAATCTGAGCCTTGGAATAAATTGGCTCAATTTGGGACACCTGCTTCGCAAAAGCTAATTGGTGATGGGATTACTAAATCACCACTAAATTCGTTACTAGTTCAGAGCAAGACAGAATATGGTCGCGATGTGCAGCCTTGGCTTGAGGGTTATATCATTACGGCGCTCGTACCAAACGCAGCCCAACCCCAAGCACCCGCCGCAACCTTAGTCATTGCCCCAACTCGCGATCGCAGTAAGTCCGATGCTTTTTTAGGGAAATATCGCGAAGCATTGACCCAGCAAGGTGCAAGGTTTACGACCAAGCAATATAAAGATGTCACCTATTACGAATCACCATCTCGCGATCCTAATAGCAGTGTAGTGACCGCAGATATTGGTGGTCAGTATGTGGCGATCGCTACAAGTGCAACGCTGATCCAACAGACGATCGACACTTACAAAGGCAGTAACCCATCCCTCTCAAAAAAACCTAGCTTTGCCAAGATTTACGGCTCTACTACCCAAACAAAAATTGCAGAGCCTCTATTACAGGTTTATCTAGATGGCGACGTAGCATTAGAGTTTATTGGTTCTCAAGCCAAGCTCAATCTAAACGAATCTGCGATCGCCCAATCGAGGCGCGAGCTTGATGCAATGACCCTAACTGGTGGAACCCAAAAGGAAGGTTTGCGCTTTGAGATTAATACTTATCTCAAAAATGACAATTCCAATCCATTGGTTAATAATGAGGCAAAAGTCCTTAACCTTTTACCTCAAGAAACATTTTTATTAATTTCAGGGGTAAATCTTTATCAGTCTTGGCAATCGCTGGTATCGCAAGCAAAGGGAAATGCTAGTTCTGCTCAACTTATCGATCAGATTCGCAAAGCTGTAAAGGAAAGCACTAAGCTCGATTTAGATCAAGATATTCTCAAATGGATGAATGGCGAATTTGCGATCGCGGCAATTCCCAATAATCAAGGTATTTTAGCTAACCCTGGGTTTGGGTTTGTCGCGATCGCCCAAGCGAGCGATCAGAATGCTGCCAAAAATGCCCTAGATAAAATCGATAACGCGGCTCAATCAACGTCAGGTGGACTCTTACCTAAAGGAGTGGATCTAAAACCCAAACAAATTGGTGATAAATCAGTCGTCACTTGGGCGATCGGGAATACCACTGTGGCAACTCGCGGTAATTTAGATAACAACTTTGTCTTCTGGTCTATGGGCGATCTCGCTGATTCCTTTGTTCCCAAACCAGTGCGGACATTACCAGAGAGCAGTCCATTCCAAATCTTGACCACAGGAATTCCCAAATCCAACGGTGGTTATTTCTATCTAAATATGACAACAGCGCTCACGCTAGCCGATCGCCTATTGCCTCCCGAAGTCAAGTCTAATCCTAACTTTACGGAAATTCGTTCAGTTCTTGATGCCATCAATGGGATTGCAGTAACTTCTACCAATGTAGACACCAAAACTACTCGTCTAGATTTCTTATTTACGCTCAAGCCCACTCCAGGAAACTAACTGAACCCCAAAATAAAGGCGGCGCTTCGCGCCGCCTTTATTTTGGGGTTTCATGTATTAGCAAACGAACCACAAGAAAAGCCTTGAAAGCGTTGCTTCGTAGCGCTTTCAAGGTTTCTATTGGGTTGGGTTTGAGCGTAAAGAGCTTTAATATGACGTAAGATCGCAAGATCGAACTCACGCTATATTAATTTTAGGTAAAATATAAGAATCTTCAATACTTTTAACAAACAATGGTTACAGCAGCACCAGACACAAAGTCCGATACTAATGCCCGCGATTTATTTCAGGCGGCTTACGAAAATCGTTATACATGGGATAGCAATTTCCCAGGGCTAACTGCCAATGTCTCTGTCGCGATCGATGGCGTAGCACGCAAGGGCAAGGCTCGGATCAATCAAGATCTATCGGTCGAAGTGAGCATGGATGAGCCTCAACTAATCGAGCGCACTACCCGCACTCCTAGCGGTGAAGAAAAGACGGTCTCAGTTGATGAAGGTCAAGAATGGCTCTACAACCAACTACGCGATGTGGTCACACACCGCAAGCGCAAAACCTTTGAAGAAGCGCATGGTAAATCCTCGTTTAACCTCGGTGCAAGCGATGAGTCAGGAGCCATCGAAATTCTAGTCACTGGTGACTCGATGGGTTCAAACTACAAAGTTCGTGGCAACGAGATCTCAATGGTTAGTCGTGTGATGGGACGGATTGGTTTTGTAATCAATCACCTTGGTCATCTTGATACAGGTGAAGGCTATATTTCTTCGCTTTATACTGCGGTTTTTCGCAATCCCCAAACCGATGAAATTGTTCGTCAAGCTCGCTTTGAAGATATCTACGAAAAGTTTGGTAATTACTATGTAATGACTAAACAAATCGTGCAGTCTAATGAGCAAGGTCAAACCAAAAACTATGAAATCATCTTCAATGATATTCAGCTACTAGGCTAGAGTTTTTGCATTGAAGAAGCCTTGCAAAGCAAGGTTTCTTCAATGTTGGGGAACCAAGGGACTTAACCCATTGCCTGTTCTAACAGAAACGACAGTAGCGATAATTATGAGAGCCGATCTGGAACGATTACTAATTTCGGAAGCGGAACTGTTGGAATTGACAGGGTTCAATCGTCAACAAGTTTTACCATCAATGGAGTTAAATCGGAAATATATCAAACGTCAACAACTGATCGCATTGGCAATTACCGCGATCAACTTCATCTCATTTACCAGTGTTTTTTTACCGCCATTAAGGATTGCGGGAATTATTCTTTTTATTAGTTTGACATTAGGGGCTTTGAGTTTCGCGATCGAATTTGCCGAAGTCACAATGTTGTTCCTTTTTGTGGCTTTTGGCTCAGCCCTTTATTCACTTTATATTTTGACGGGAGCACCCTTAGGCGTAATTTTGCTATGCCTCGGATTAGCAGTTATTAGCGGAATTGTGGCTTTATTGCTTATAAGATTACTTGTTCAACAATGGCAAAAGTCGAAAAATTCTCGTCAAACAAAAGGTGTACCAGCAATTATTTTGCGTCTATTTGTAGAAGTTGATAAATGCAATAAGATTATCCACGATATTGATATATTTGATCGGCTACAAGATGCTGGGAACCCAATTAAATTAGAGTCTAGAGAATCAGCGATCGCCGCTTTGAGAATGACCCGCAATGATATTGTAAGAGCACTCAAAACTGAAAGGATTCTCCGAGAACATCCTGAATTTCATCCCGATCGCTTCGATATTGATTTAAATGCCTTTGAGTCGATCCATATTAATAATCGGGCTAAAGAGTTTGGACGCATTTTTGATACAACTTTACAAATTGCGATCGATGTCCAGAAAGCAATGTCGGAATTACAGGATTTATAGCAATGCAAGTTTTGCCTAAGGACATAAAACCCAAATAGAGGCGGAGGATCGCGCCGACTCTATTTGGGTTTTGATTTTGTTCTCGCTATCTCTTTAAAGAGAGTGGTGGCGAGAATTGCTGCAATTCTTTTCTAGTTTTTGGTTTTGTCTTCACAATAAATCCATGCAGGTTAACCCAAACTCACGTTAGAGTATACAAATATTTGTAAACTGATAGTCGTTCCTATGCAAGATAACAAAAAACAAAATGATACGTTAGATGAAAGTGAGCTATTTCGATTAGGGGGGAAAACATCTAATTTTGTAATTACACCCGCACAAATTCGATATCACCATATTCAGGTTGAGGATTTAGATAGGCCTGTAGCGGCGATCGCCTATAACGGGTTCACCTATAGTCTGTTTCGTACCAGTTCTGATTGGAATGAAGTCGAAAAACTAACTAGCCGTCTGTCTGCGGCTTATGTGATTACAGTTATTTCCAAAGGTTGGGCTATTTGGGTATTTGAATATTAAGGGGATTGACTAGAAATATGAAATGTTCCAAGTAGAGAAATCTAACAGATTTAACTACGTTGTTCAATAATTTCTGCAAAGGCTTGTTCAAAATCTTCATTCATAATCCGTAAATTCTCAATCAAATTAGAGTCATCGCGTTGATGACGACGAATTGCAAAAATAGCAGCACGATTGCTAAGAAAAGCAAGATCGGCTCCATTCCACTTTTCGGTACATTCTGCCCAAACATCTAAATTGAGGTTTTCAGCAAGGGGGCGATCGCGGTTGTGAACAGCCAAAATAGAACTACGGCTATTGCGATCGGGCAAATCCACCATCATGTGTAGTTCAATTCTGCCCGATCGCAACAATGCAGGATCGATAAAATCACGGCGATTAGTTGCACCAATTACTAATAATCCCTCTGCGGATTGGAGTCCATCGAGTTCTGTTAGTAACTGCCCGAGGACGCGATCGCTTACACCGCTATCACCTTGATAACTCCCCCTGGCAGGAGC
>CAIJEA010000093.1 GCA_903819605.1 uncultured cyanobacterium
GCACAACAGGCGGATATTTTGTTGTTAGATGAGCCGATGACCGCAGTTGACAAAAAGACTGAGGCGTTAATGTGGCAAATTTATAACGAGCTAAAACAGGAAGGAAAGACCTTGCTTATTAGCTGTCACGAATGGGGGGATACACTCGATCGCTACGACCAGTTATTACTTCTCAATCGTCATTTAGTGGCAAATGGTACGCCTCGACAAGTTTTAACTACTGCGAATATTCAAAATGCCTATGGTGGATCGATTGAGAGAAGAGATAATAGCGATCGCGCTGAAGAATTATTATTTTGCTAAATTCCTGAAGACAATTCAATGCTCCAAATCACCAAACATACGGCGATCGCCCTTGAAGAAATTAGTATTACTGCCATTCGATCGCAGGGTGCTGGTGGTCAAAATGTAAATAAAGTCTCGACAGCGATTCATCTGCGTTTTGATATTAATGCCTCATCTCTATCGCCTATTTATAAAGAACGGTTGCTAAATTTAAGCGATCGGCGCATTACTAAAGATGGAGTTATCATCATTAAGGCACAGCAACATCGAACTCAAGAACAAAATAAGGAAGATGCACTTAAACGGCTGCAACTCTTAATCCAAACAGTAACAGTAACACCGCCAAAACGAAAACCTACTAAACCATCGCGTAGTGCTCAAAATCGACGCATTGACGATAAAACTAAGCGCGGTGAAATTAAAGCATTAAGGGGCAATATTACTGAATAGCGATCTGTCGTTAGTCTCTCACAGCGCTTTGCGCTCAAACAAGAAAGGTTGCGGCGCTTTGCGCCGCAACCTTTTCTTGTTATGGCTTAGTCTTTGCCTCGATCGCTTCTAATCGACTTTTTAGCTCTTGATTATCCTTACGAACTTGATCCAGTTCTTCACGCAGTTGCTTGAGTCCTGCATCCTTACCGATCGCCTTCTGCACGCGCTGAATTGCTTCATCGGCAGCACGACGAACTCGTCCATCAGGAGTGGAATCAGACAGCGATCTCAATACACCAATTGCCGCAGCATTATCAATTTGACCGAGCGCTCCAACCGATGCCATTTGGGTTAGAAAAAATGTCTCTTGCGCGATTACTTTTAATCGATTGAGAATCTGTTCAGTTTTAGGCTTTGTTTGCGATTTACCCATCGCACCCAAGGCTCTGATTGAAGCTAAGCGTAAAGGCTGTGGCACATCAGGTTCCGTGTACTTAATCACTGTTTCCAGCGCTTCATCGGAATCTTTGATTTTGGCTAAACCTGCGATCGCACCTGAGCGAACAACTTCATTCCAACCAGCACGTTCTTTGAGAACAGTTTGTAATAACTTCACCACTTTAGATGGTTCGCGTTCCGCACTCAAGGTTGCCGCGAGATCGCCTGTCAATCTTGCGGCTGTTGCTTCGACAACATAGCTGGGATCGCCTTTCTTAATGAAAGGTTTGATTAAATCTAAGCTCTTCTGCACCTTATTTTGCGCTAAACCATTGAGCACAGACGTTCTCACCTTTGCATTCGCATCGTCTAAACCTTTAGCCAAAGCTTCAAAGGCTTGATCGAGTTTGATCGAGGCAAGATTTTCGGCGATCTCCACGCGCACACCCCAGAAGGATTCTTCTAGAAGAGCTTTCCCCAGAATCTTCACTGATTCCAAACCGCCTTTTTTCGCTAGAGCTTCCGCCGCTTGGATACGGGCTAGGGGATCGGGGTCAGACTGTAAACCATCTTTGAGTTCAGCAACACCATATTCTAGGCTGACTTGTTTGAGATAGTTATTATTGCGATCGAAGCTGATGTAATTGGGCTTCTTCTTCAATGGGAAGTAAAAAGCTTGATCCTTTTCAAAGACTCGGACTGTGAAAACCTGAGTCTCAGAAACTTCATCAAAACCAAAACCGATGGGAATCTTCAGATCGAAAAGTTCATCTTGGGTTTGCGAAACTGTAACTTTTGCTAAATTATTCTCTCCATCCCAGCTATAACCCAC
>CAIJEA010000094.1 GCA_903819605.1 uncultured cyanobacterium
CCCCCCCCCCCCCCCCCCCCCCAACTCTCTTCTTGGCTTTATGTTTTAACTTACTTGGCTATAGCCATACTTAAAATCAGGAAAAATTAAGCATAAAAAAAGTTGTGGTGAAAAGCACCACAACTTTTTTTATGTTTTAACAAGCAGTAGCTAAATGTCTTTAATTCATATTTAAGAAGTTTGAGCTTTGAGCCATGCCCAAGGCAATGCAAGTATCTTATTTGGTGCGGGTACAAAAGCCCGCCTCATAAATACTTCGTAGTTATTATTTTCGATAACCTTTAAAATGCTGCGATACAAGATTAGTGATGACCATACTGGCCAACGGGCATCCCGACATAATGCAGAAACTCCATCTTCGGCATGTTGATAAAATTGTCGTGCTCTTTGAATTTGGAATCGCATTAGCTCGACCCAGCGATCGTCAACCGTCCCATTTAGTAGATCTTTTTCGGTATAGTCAAAATAATGTAGATCCTCAAGGGGCAGATAAATTCGTCCGCGTTGGGCATCTTCGCCGATATCTCGCAGAATATTAGTCAATTGCATTGCAATACCCAATGCGATCGCCGCCTCAGTTGCCGTGGCAATTACCGATGGGTCTTTAGTCTCAAAACCCATAATTGCCGCCGACATCAAACCAACTGTACCTGCAACACGATAACAATACAAATGCAGATCGTCGAAGGTTTGATAGCGATCGTATTTAAGATCCATCCGCATTCCAGAGATCATGTCTTTAAATGGCTGGATCGGCATTGGGTAATGCTTAACAGTATCCGCTAAGGCGATATCTGATGCATGAATTGGATCGCCTCGAAAAGTAGCCTCTAACTGTTTCTCCCAGTTAAAAAGCGTTTCTGCATCTGTACTGTCAGCTTGCATCCCATCAACTAGCTCGTCGGTACGCCGACACCAAGCATATATAGCCCAAGTAGCTCGTCGTTTAGCTTCTGACATCAGCATTGTGCCAAGATAAAAGGTCTTGGCATACTTGGCAGTAATGCAACGACAAATCTCGTAGGCTTCATCCAGATTGACTGGCTGACGCATTCCCATTGGTTTAGGCAGTGACGACAGATGGATGTGACTGGTTTTGGTTAGAGGTTCGACCAAGGACTTTATTTCCAGAAGATTGACTTGCTTTGTGGATTTCCTGTGCTGTTAGCTTACCAGAAAGTACAGCCCCTTCCATACTGCCAAAAAAGGGCTGAGCTGTATAGCTACCTGACAAAAAGAAATTAGATATCGGTGTAGCCTGACTCGGACGGAATTGCTCGCGTCCGGGAGTGGCAGTATAAATCGATCGCGGAGTCTTGACGACATGGGACTTTAAGACTTTAGCTGGGCTAGGGAGATGCTGCGGAAATAGCTTCGCAAGCTCATTGAGTGTTGCTTCCACAATTTCGCTGTTGGGTCGATCGATCCAATCGGCAGCAGGAGCAAATACCATCTCTAGCATGGATTTATCAGGGTCGGCATATTCTTTGCAGGAGTTACTCATATCGGAGTACACACTCAATAGGGGCGAGCGCGAAAATAGGGTGTGATCGATATCTGTGAGCTTGCGATCGAACCAGATCTGCACACTAATTACGGGTACGCCTTCGAGGTTGTCTAGCTGTTTAAAATAGGGCTGGGCTTGCCAATTTGAAGGGATGTGATTTTTAAATGCATCCACTGACATTGCCGAAACGTAAGCATCGGCAAAGATTTCGCGACTGGGTGAACCGTCTGTGCCTTGGATGATTAACTTTTCGACATTGCCATCTTGATCGGTGACGATTTCCTTAAGGGCAACACCTGTATGAACTTCACCGCCTCTTGCCACTACATAATCAACTATGGGCTGACAGAGACGTTCAGGGGGGGCACCATCTAGATATGCAATTTTCGAGCCGTCTTTTTGTTGGAGAAATTTGTTGAGGGCGCGGAGGGGAATCGTTGCGGAAATGACATCGGGATCGATAAATTTAAGCGATTTGCAAACAGCTATAAAAATATCGGTGGTAATGTCCTTCCCGATACCACGCATTTCTAGCCATTCCTCGAAGGTGTATTTGTCCATCGAGACAACATAGTCATCGCCGCGCACGATCGCAGGAATTAGCCCGATCGCAAACCGAATCTTTTGATTCCAAGTGAGCATATCGTTGTTGCGGAGAATCGAGACAATAATATTTAAGGGTGAAGGGATATCGGGTACATCAAACCATGACAATACCCCTGGCTTTTCAGGTTGATTAAAAATTAAAGCATGGCGTTTCCATTGCAGGCGATCGAGGATATTTAGCTCACCCATAAGTTGCAACATATTGGGATAAGCACCAAAAAAGTTATGCAGCCCCGTTTCGATCCAGTCGCCATCCGCGTCTTTCCATGCGGCAACCAGTCCGCCGAGAACGTTACTGCGCTCTAGCAAAATCGGCTGATGTCCCAAATCGATCAAATATTTAGCACAGGATAACCCTGCTAGCCCTCCTCCAGCGATCGCAACGCGCATATTTCTCCAATACTTATACGTTTAATTTTTATCCTTAATAATCTCTATCTTACTTTGCAAAGCTTAATAATTCACTAAAATTTTTTCATTAGAACAAGGGAATTCGGAGAGTTTGGGGGGTGTGAATCAAACGCTGATCGCATTTTTGTTTTAAGTTAAGATGACGATCACCAATTCAATCTGAGCCAGTATGGTAAAAAGCCTCGAAATTAATTCCCCTGAGCCGTCTCGTAAACCATCGCGGAAATTATGGATGGCAGCGATTAAGTTCCCGATGTATAGTGTGGCGATCGTGCCGATCGCTACAGGTACGGCTGTAGCTTATCGAAATACAGGGATAATTAATTGGAGTGTTTTTTTAACATTTCTAATTTCCGCAGTCTTGATTTTAGTTTGGGAAAATCTCTGCAACGATGTATTTGATGCTGAAACTGGGATTGATGTAAACAAAGCTCATTCAGTTGTCAACCTTACAGGTAAGAAAAATCTGATTTTTGCAATCGCCAATATTTGCCTGCTCCTTGGTATTAGTGGGGTATTAGCAATTTCGTGGCTCCAGCAGGATCTCGTTGTAATTAGTGCGATCGTCCTTTGCTGTATTCTTGGTTATGTTTACCAAGGACCGCCCTTTCGATGGGGTTATCATGGTTGGGGCGAAATTTTATGTTTCTTTGCTTTTGGTCCATTAGGAGTTTCGGCGGCATATTATAGCCAGACAAAATCTTGGTCAGTTGGCTCTATTGCTGCGGCAATAATTGTCGGCATTGTCACTAGTCTGATTTTGTTCTGTTCACATTTCAATCAAGTTGCAGACGATCTCGCCGCAGGAAAAAAATCCCCCGTCGTACGTTTAGGAACTAAAAGATCGGCACAACTTTTGCCTTGGCTATGTGCAGTAATTTATGCAATCACGATCGCTGCAATCTTCTTTAACTTTTTTCCAATATGGACAGCGATCGTTCTGACTAGCTTGCCGATCGCATGGAAGTTGTGCACATTCATTGGCGAAAACCACGATCACGCAGATCTTTTGCTCAACTGTCGGTTTATTGCCGTTGCTTTGCATTTTGTAGTTGGCTCCTGCCTTGGTATTAGCTTGATTTTCTAAGAATTTCTAAAAAACAAAATAGAGACGGCGCTTTGCGCCGTCTCTATTTTGTTTTTTAGAAAACATCCAAATCATTTGCGAGATTCAGGAGGTTTCGACATAATCTATTCCCAAATAAATTAAGAGATAAAGTATCTAAAGTGAACTTAATATAAATATTGGCATCTCTTTTTTGAGTGAGAATTGTAAAGCCGAAAAATCAATAGAAATGACAAATTAATAATATTCCCGAACGAATTACTAAATATTCCTAAGTTGAAAACCCAACAAATTTTGAGATTGTCGATATTCAAGCATCACGTGCAATTATTTCAAATGATTTGGGAACTATTCTTTGAAAGAAAACATCTTATCTTTTAGAGGTTTCTTGTATAACATTTGACTTGACAAAACTATATTAAAATATTCC
>CAIJEA010000095.1 GCA_903819605.1 uncultured cyanobacterium
CCCCCCCCCCCCCCCCCCCCCCAACTCTCTTCTGGTTTCTTACTTAGATATAGCTATATCAGTTGACGATAGCTTGGTTAACCGTCAAGATGTTCTTCCCATTAAGATAAGCGTAATCTACTTGTTCGGCTAATTTTTGTACTAAGAAAAATCCAAAGCCTCCTTGCGATCGCTCATCATCGGTGCGATCGAAATCGATTGAGGCAACCTCTGTAAGGGGATTAAAAGGTTTGCCACCATCCTTAAAAGTCATTGTCAATTTCTGTTCATTTTTCTCGATTCGCAATTCAATATGTCCATCATTGCGATTTTCATATCCATATTGAATGATATTAACTAAGATCTCTTCGGCAATCAATTGAGTATTTTCGATTAGCACTTCATTTAGCCGCACCCCCCGCAAAATCCTATCTAAGTCTTGTTTTACATTTTCTAGTTCAGTTAATGTGCTATTGATAGTTAGATTCCATTCCATAACATTTTTAGCTTGTGAGAAAGGGCTTGTAGGGAGATATTGCATAGCAAGTAGGGTTATATCATCAGATTGGGGAGCGTCTCCTACAAACTGTTGGCAAAAATGCTGAATTGTGCGAACCGCTCTTGTGGGATTGGTTGGTGGATAGGAGGCGATCATTTCAATTAACCTCACATCTGAAAAGAACTCCCCCTCCGAGTTCATCGCCTCAGTAATTCCATCAGTATAAAATAGAATTAAATCATTAGGAACAAGTGTACATTCTTGCTGTGCAAATACTAAATCTTCATATAGTCCTAATGGTGGCATCGTCTCTAAAGCCATATATTGTACATGGCGATCGCGAATCAGTATAGGTGCATCATGTCCACCACTGGCATAGGTAAACTTGCCATCATTGAGATTGAGTACGCCACAAAAAACCGTCACGAATAAACAATCTTCATTGTCAACACATAACTCGCGATTAACAATGCCCAAGATCTCGCTAGGAGTAATACAGTCCCTTGTAAGTGTGCGGATCAAAGTAATTGTGCGCGCCATTTGTAAGGCTGACGGAAATCCCTTGTCAGCGACATCACCAATAATTAGACAAAGGCGATCGCTTCCTAATAAAAAGAAGTCATAAAGATCGCCTCCTACAATTCTTGCAGGCTCTAGAACTGCTGAAATTTCATAGGGAGCGTTTGCGTTTAAACTTGTGCGGGGTAGCATTGTGCGTTGAATCTGGGCAGCAATAGAAAGTTCGCTTTCTAATTTCTGCTTAGCAGCCGTAGTTTCTTGTAAATTATGGATATAAAGTTGAAGAGAATCTCGCATTCTCCGAAAGGATTGTGTCAACCGTCCCACTTCATCATCAGAGGTAACAGTTGGCAAAGCGGTATCGAGATTGCCTTGTGCCATTTCTTCAGTACTTTTGTTTAAGTCTCGCAATGAGCGCGTTGTGACTTGTAAGATGAAGGCAATCACCACACATACCAAACCCATATCCCTAGACATGGAGAATATCATCAACCAGAGATATTGTTGTGAAGCTTGGTCAAATTTATCTACCGTAAATCCAATCCCCACAATCCATCCTGTCGAATTTACTGTTTGGGTAATAAGAGTTCCTTGAGAATCAGTTAGAGAATTAGCTTGAGAATTAATTGATTGTCGGTTTGAGGCGGTACTATCTAAATTCTTGTTTTGCTGAAACAACTTTTGCTGAGATAACCATGACTGAATTTGGTTTGAATTATTTGGTTTGATGAGCCACTGTCGCTCTGGTTTATGCGATGGTATGGTCACAAATAGATCGCCTAGCTCCAAGTAATGTGTTTCATCGGTATCAGCTAATTTCTGCTTCATAAATTCAGACAGCCAATCTAAATTCACTTCAACAGCGATCGCGCTACTCGCAGTAACATCAGAGTTCTTTATTAACGGCACACAATAGGTAATCCTCGGCTTTGCGGAATCATTTAAAAAATAGGGTTCTGTCCAGAATGCTTGATTAGTAGATACTTGCTTAGGAATTGGATTAATTAAACTTGGGCGATCTCTTTGACAACGATCTAACCAAACTGTAGTTTCATTCCCAATATTCCCAATATTTTTATATGCATTTTGGCGATCGTATTGCCAACCTCGATTCGAGGTTTCTGATGTGCCATTAGGAAAATTAACTAGAGCGATCGCCTCTATGTTTGGCTGTTGCGCTAATAAAAATTTTAACTGAGATAAAAGCTCGGTTTGAGGAAGATTAAAATTTTGTGCTGACTCTTGAATAGCTTGACTGAGGGGCAGTAGAACCCTTTCGACTCTTAGCAAATTCCCTTCAATCTGGTGAGCGGCATTGTCAATTCGTGACTGTGACAAATCAATCATCCACGACCGTACATTTTTTTGAATTAGATAACGACCATGCCAATAGGAAATGCTGTAAATAGCGATCGCGGATACCACACAGCTAAAAATTAATCGATGGGTAATGCTTTTAAATTGGAACCTAGGTAGCTTGTGCATAGCGCAAGAGTCGAAATGGCGATCGATTTCTATTTAAACAAAAAAGAAGGTTCGCTTTGCGAACCTTCTTTTTTGTTTAATTTTGTTTAATCTGACAAACTCGGTGAAATTTGAGCTTGTATTGCGGCTAGACGCTTGTTATCTCGCTTCTCAGCTAATACTGGAACTGCATCACGCAGTAACCCAGCTAGTTTGGTCGTAGTCGAGTCATAGATTTGAGTCACGATTTTTGGATAGAAGCCAATTCCGATAATGGGAATCAACAAGCAAGCAATGATAAAAACTTCGCGGGGTTCTGCATCAACGAGATCTTGATGCGATGTGAGGGCTGTATTCTCTTTACCGTAAAAGATTTCACGTAACATTGAAAGCAGATATACAGGAGTTAAAATTACCCCAACTGCCATTAGCAATATCGCAATAACCTTAAAAGTGCCGCTATAGGCATCGCTAGTTGCAAACCCAACAAAAATCATTACCTCAGCCACAAACCCACTCATTCCTGGCAAAGCTAGGGATGCAAGTGAGCAAGTAGTAAACATCGCAAAGATTTTCGGCATTTGTTGTCCGACTCCGCCCATCTCATCGAGGATGAGGGTGTGAGTGCGATCGTAGGTTGCGCCCACAAGGAAAAATAGGCTTGCACCAATTAGTCCATGGGAGATCATTTGCAACATTGCCCCGCTTGTGCCGAGATCGGTGAATGAAGCTAATCCGATCAGCACGAAGCCCATGTGAGAAATTGACGAGTATGCAATCTTTCGTTTGAGGCTGCGCTGAGCAAAGGACGTGAGGGCGGCGTAAATAATATTCACGATCCCCAGAATTACCAAGATCGGGGCAAAGTAAGCATGGGCTTCAGGGAGCATTCCAGCGTTCATTCGCATGAGAGCATAACCACCCATTTTCAGGAGGATACCAGCCAACAACATGTGAACAGGGGCTGTTGCTTCACCGTGAGCGTCAGGTAGCCATGTATGCAGAGGAAAAATTGGCAACTTAACCCCGTAGGAAATTAGGAAAGCTCCGTAGGCTAATAGCTGGAAGGTAAGGGGATAGTTTTTATTGGCGAGGATCGTCATATCAAAGGAGATTGTATCGCCATAGAATGCCATTGCTAGACCAGCGACAAGGATAAACAATGAACCGATCGCTGTGTAGAGAATAAATTTGGTGGCGGCGTAAAGTCGTTTGTAGCCCCCCCAAATTGATAGCAAGAGGTAGACGGGGATTAGCTCTAATTCCCATGTCAGGAAAAATAGCAGCATATCCTGTACGGCGAACACGGCAATTTGTGCGCCATACATTGACAGTAACAAAAAGTAAAATAAACGAGGCTTGAGCGTAACTGGCCAGGCTGCCAAGGTTGCTAATGTGGTGATAAATCCAGTCAGCAAGACCAAGGGCATCGAAAGTCCATCAACACCTACAGACCAATTGAGTCCTAGATCTGGAACCCATGCGTATTTTTCGACGAGTTGGAGTCCAGGGTTGCTGTAGTCATACTTCGTGCAGAAGGCATAGGCGATCGCCGCGAAGTCAATTAGTCCCACCACGAGGGCAAACCAACGAATGGTTTTGCCATCTCCTTTGTCTGGTACAAAGGCAACTACGAGGGACATAACTATAGGGAAGGCAATGATAAACGTGAGCCAAGGGAAGTTTTCGAGACTTAACATATTCAAAAGTAACCGTGTAATTACCCACCCATTTCTTGAGAGTCATTGTACCTATGCCCAATTGCAGACCCTCAAGTTATTTATAGTTAATTAAACCTATGCGATTATCCTAAATTTTAAAATTTGGACTGGGATCATTACAGAGCAAAGTATTTAGTGAATTTCTTCTGTTTTGAATCCTCCTTGACATTTGTTAAGAGAAGTTAACAAATAGAGATAATAGTTTACATATACCTGATTTGCGTAACGTGAGGCTTGGGGTTTCCACTTTTCTGCTAATCTCGAAAGTGAATAAATTATTTTTTTAATTGAGAGATTTTAGGCATGAAAGCACTTATACGCTTTTCTGTTTTATTAGTGGCGATCGCGTCAATTTGGACAACTGGCTTTTTAGGTTCTTTTGGCAGTAACTCTGCATTTGCCGAAGACTTAGCTCCCACCAATTTTTACACGCAGGATACTAGCAAGATTGATTTAAATAACGCTAATATCAATGCCTTTCGGCAAGTGCGCGGTTTGTACCCAACATTGGGACGCATTATTATCGAAAATGCCCCCTATCAATCCTTTGATGAAGTTTTAAATATTGCTGGTTTGAGTGAAGCGCAGAAAGAACTTCTGAAAGCGAATGCTGATAAGTTTTCCCTCAAAAAACCAGATGAGTCTCTAGGGCGTGAGCGTATTAATAACGCTAACTACAGGCTGTAGCTTTTAGCTAAGAATTAAACATAGAGGATTCCAAAAGCCCTGCTTTTCAAGGTTTTTGGAATCCTCTTCACTTTATAAATATTTACGAACTGTTATCATATTTTAAATACGATCGCAGTTAAGAACGATCAAGCGTGAACTTAAAAAAATTTGATGCAATTGTGATTGGCGGTGGGGCAGCAGGCTTATATACTGCCCTTTCTTTATCTGAATATTTATCTGACGATAGGAATTTAGATACAGCTTCTAAGGGACGTGACTGGAGGATTGCTCTAATCACTAAAGATAATTTGACTATATCGGCAAGTGATTGGGCACAGGGAGGCATTGCCGCAGTTATCGATCGAAAGGATTCGATTTCACTCCATGTCGAAGATACATTACGCGCAGGAGCGGGGCTTTGTGAACCTGAAGCCGTAGAAGTTCTAGTTAGCAAAGCAAAGCCGCAAATCCATAAGCTTCTAGAATTTGGGGTGGATTTTGATCGTTTGCAGGATAAATCTCTCGCCCTTACTTTAGAAGCAGCACATTCAAGGCGACGAGTTTTACATGCTGCTGATGCAACGGGACGTGAATTAGTTAGTACCCTTGCAAGGAGGGTAGTTGATTGCCCCAATATTGAAATTTTAGAGGGTTTGCTAGTTCTCGATCTCATATTAGAGAATGGGGCAGTAGGAGATCGCTGTCTGGGTGTGTCCTGTATTGATTTAAGGCAACAAGATCCCAAAGTTACGGCTCTAATTGCTCCTGTAACAGTTTTGGCAACAGGTGGTGGAGCACAGGTCTTCTCTCAAAATACTAATCCTCCTGCAAGTACTGGTGATGGTGTGGCGATCGCTTGGCGGGCAGGGGTAAAAGTCCGCGATTTAGAATTTGTCCAATTTCACCCGACTGCGTTAGCGATCAAAGGTGCGCCGAGATTTTTAATTAGTGAAGCAGTGCGAGGCGAGGGCGCTCATTTAATCGATCGCAAAGGCGATCGCTTTGCCTTTGAATATCATCCGCAAGGAGAACTTGCGCCACGAGATGTAGTTAGCCGAGCAGTATTTCAACATCTGCGAAAAACTGGAGAGCCAACGGTATTTTTGGATTTATCGCCAATTAACCGCGATCGCATTGCTTACCGATTTCCCAATATCATTAAAATCTGTCAAAAATGGCAGATTGACCTATTTTCTCAACCGATCCCCGTTACACCAGCCGCTCATTATTGTATGGGTGGCATTATTACTGATACATGGGGAGCAAGCTCTCTATCTGGTTTATATGCTGTTGGAGAAAGCTCTAGTACAGGTGTACATGGTGCAAATCGTTTAGCTAGCAATTCTCTCTTAGAATGTTTTGTATTTGGGGTAAGACTAGCGGAACGGGTAGCACAAGATTTAATCAACCAAGATTTTGATCATAATCTTGCTCTATCCAACGATCTAGATTTTACTGATGTAAATACAGGAGAGGAAAGCCAAAGCAGAATCGCCATAATTCGACAAGAATTACAGGAGTTGACATGGCGATCGGCAGGAATTGTTCGTAATGCTGAAGCTCTAGAGGCAGCGATCGCGCAAATCCAACATTTTCAGCAAGAAATTTTTACCTTGCGTAGTAAGACCCGTATTTGGGTGGAAACGCAAAATTTGATTGATTTCGCATATTTATTAGTTAAATCTGCGCTATTTCGTACTGAGAGCCGAGGTGCTCATTTCCGCATTGACTACCCTAATACTGAATCAGCTTGGCAAATACACACAGTTATTTGCGGTCAAAATATATCCACTCAGTAATTTCCCCGTCTATAGCCAAATAAGCTAAGACATAAAA
>CAIJEA010000096.1 GCA_903819605.1 uncultured cyanobacterium
CCATTGCACTAATTGAGTTTGATCAGGCTCAGTCCAGATTGTTTTCAATTTTAGCTCCAGTTGCTCAACTGGGGCGTTTCCAAGTTCTGCTGAATAGCGTTTCACCGCAGACCAAGTACGGTAATACCCTAATAATTGCTGTAAATTCCATTCTACCTTCATTGAAAAAATTTTTGGGATGTTAATTTCATCAAACGGAAGAACTAAATCACGATAGCGATTCCTTAGTTGCTGATTGCCGCTTGCCCAAAATCGGTCGATTGGCTCAAGTAAATTCTTAGTAGTAACTTCATCAATTTCAGGTTCAATTTCTAACCGACCATAACCCCAAACAGCTAAAACACCTTTGGGTTTTAGGACTCGTTCCACTTCTTGGAAAAACTTTTCTTGGTCAAACCAGTGTATCGCTAAAGCTACTGTAACCAAATCAAATGATTGGTTTTCAAATGGGGTATGTTCAGCAGGAGAAACGCTGTAGTTTATCTTAGGATGTGCGATGCAGTTTTGAATTTGCTCGACACTAATATCAGTTGCTTCAATATGTGAAAAAAATTCTGCACAGGAAATGGCTGCTTGCCCATTTCCTGTGGCACAATCCCAGACGCGATCGCGATGTTCGCAAATTTCGCTCAAATATAAAAAAAGCTCGTCGGGGTATTGAGGTCTATGTTTGGCATATTGTTCCGAATTGAGCGAAAAGCTTTTAATGTTGTTCATTGTTACTCCGATAAAAAGAATTGGAAGTCCAACGGCAGAGTTAGGCGGCTATATGGGAGTAGCTCGTAAACGGATACCAAGTGACTGTATAACTCTTAAAACAGTAGCAAATTCTGGATTACCTTCGAGGGATAAAGCTTTGTAGAGACTTTCTCTTCCAAGTCCTGTTTCACGGGCAATATCTCCTAATGCTGCTACCACTAGAGCAGGATCGCCATCTTCGAGCGCTGCTTCTAGATATGCTGCCATTGCTTCCTTAGTTTCTAGGTGGTCTGCTACATCCCAAGGATAGGTTTGAAAAGTAGTCATATTAGAGTAGATCTCAGTTTGGCAGATTTCAATCCTAATTTACATCTTAACCCACAAATAATTTGTATTAAACTGGTGCATTATATTTCATTAATAAACTTTACAAGATTGGCAATCGCACTGTCCTAATTTAGTAAATTATTACATATCAAAAAGTTCAATAGCAAGAATCGATTTGAGCTTCATTTTATAATAGTTTGAACGATTTTCAATTTTTATCTTCTTAAAGTTACTTTCAATATATGACTCTACCAAAGAGTATAGAGATAAATAGAACTGTTGTAGTGCATTTATGTCTAACCCTTCGGAGTCTTCATAAAACCAAGAGCTATAACCTATTGTATCTCTATCAAGAATTACATAATCTTTCTTTAAGTGAAAGGATTCATTAATTCCCGTAATTTCGTCAGGCAATAATTGAAATGTGTCATGATCAAAAAACTGATAATCACCTTCATGTTTGTATGAGTGAAAATAACTGTCAATCTTATCTATAGTGCTTGAATTAAATATAAAAAGATATGTTCTTGCATTTTCAAGATAATCAAAGCTTTTAAAGTAATCTATTACACCATGAAATATTTGTTTGTTAATTGTTGTTTTAATTTCAATTACAGCAAGCACAGATTCCGCAGGAACTACAACAATGTTATTAATTCTAAAAAACGGTGCGTAAGACTGAGAATCGTAAATTAATATGTCACACTGTCTAGAAAGATTACCATTTTTATTAAGTATAAATCCTTGTTCGATACTTACTAACTTTGGTAAATGGGTTTTTAGAAAATCTCTTATAATTTCTTCGGTCAAAACTCCAATTGTTGGGTTGTGTTTTGTGATATATGATTTTACTTGTGCTAGTTTACTTAACAACTCATGGCTCACGAACTCAAAATAGTTACTCATACTTATTGTCTAATATTGAAGAGCCTAACTATGTATTAGATGTATTAGATAAAAAATTCCTGTCTAATGTCACTATAAGCGATATAGAATGAATGTCAAGATTTCCTCTAATCAACTTATATAAGATTTTATATAGAAACTTTTGCTTAAGATTCTATATTATGTTAATTAGACAGAACTTTTTCGTCAAATTATCTATATAGATCAGCCAGAAGCTTTTAGATAATATTCATTTAGAACAAAAAGGGACAAAAAGATATTTTTATTTACATATTTCAACGCGATCTTTTAGTTACGCATCACGTTAAAAATAGAAACAGAAAGAATCGGAAATAAGAAAACCATGAAACTGTATATGGCGATCGCACTTAATGACAGCAAAGGGAGATCGCTTATTTTGTTGAGATCTAATGCTTTAATGCAAGAGTCAAACCATCAGAGACAGGTAATAGCGATAGAGAAATCCGTCGATCTTGATGTAACTTCTCATTGAGGGCGCGAATTGCTAAAGTGTCGGCATCTTGGAACTCTGGATCTATTACTCGTCCGTTCCACAACACATTATCGATCGCAATTAAGCCACCTTTCCGCACCAACTGTAGCGATCGCTCATAGTAGCCATCATAATTCTCTTTGTCCGCATCAATGAAAGCAAAATCAAAGGTGTTTGCTTGACCCTCGGCAAGTAAGCGATCGAGGGTCTGAATTGCAGGTGCGATATGCAAATCAATTTTATGAGCAACTTCGGCTTTTTGCCAATAGCGTCTAGCAATGCTGGTATATTCTTCGCTGACATCACAGGCAATTACTTTCCCGTCTTCAGGTAATGCGAGGGCAACGGAAAGAGAACTATAACCCGTAAATACGCCCACCTCTAAGGTCTTCTTAGCCCCAATCAATTGAATCAATAAAGCCATTAACTGACCCTGCTCTGGAGCAATCTGCATATTACCTCTAGCATGGTTTGCAGTTTCATGTCGTAGTTCCTTGAGGTGAGGATGCTCTCTTAAGGTCACAGACAAAAGATAGTTATGAAGGCGATCGTTTAAAGGTGTAAATTTCATATCTATTTAGCCAAGTTAGAAAAATTAGGAAAATTCTGTAGATGGAGTTTGTTTCACAAAGGATTGTCTAGCAATTAAGCGAATTACCACAAACAACGACAAACTCGTCACCACAATGACGCTGATAATCGCAGGATCTGCAAAGTTTGTGCCAGCAACGATTAATGCTCCTGCAATATTGCGCTGAGCCGTACCTACGCCAAGGGTTAACCTTGTGTCGATATTAGGTCCTCCAAGCAGATATCCTACGGCAAAGGCAACGATGATAAAAATAGCGATCGCCAAAACCATACCACTCTTTGCTAACTCAATCAGGCTGTTAAATTGTAATGAGAGCGATGAAGTTAAACCTAAGACGAGCGCAAAGTTGGTGACTCGACGTAGGAATGGAACAATACTAGTAGCGATCGCCTCAAAGCGCAATCTAATCAATAGCCCAATTGCTAAGGGAGGTAATAGGGACACAAATAGGGGCTTCGCGACTTGCCAAGGGCTAATCTGCACACCATCTAAAACCAGTGGTAAGACAATTGGCATAAAGATTGCCGAGGCAAGCATCAAAACCATCATTAATCCTGCGGCAAAGGCAAGATTCCCATTCACCATTTGCGCTAACTTCGGTAATACGGGGGGACCCGCCGCCACTGCAAGGATTGTAAAGCCAATTTTAATCGGTTCACTCACGGGTATAAAGTGTAATAATCCCAGAACTAAAATCGGTACTATCACAAGGTTTGCGATCAGAGAGCGAATGACTAGCCGCCAATTGCGAAGAGGCTCGATAATCTGGGGGACGGTGAGACTTAATCCTGTAGCCAGCAACATTGCTAGAATAAATAGCAAAAAGGAAAGTCGATTAAGGAAGATAAAGTCAATTTTGTGAAAGTAGAAGTCTAACTGCTGGATTAGGGTTGGATCGAGATGGGATAGTAGTTCACTCATTGTAAAAGGAATAGGAAATAAAATGAAGTTTTAGATTTTAAACTGTTCATCAATGGGAACTTGATAGCCAGTAGCAAGACGATTAGTAGAATTAGCCGCCGCCACGATCGCTAGTAATTCACCATGCACTTTTTCGGTTAATCCCTTAGTACGAGCCGCCGCCGTATGAGAAGCGATACAATACTCACAACCATTAGTAACGCTAACGGCAATGTAAATCAGTTCCCTTGTAAGCGGATCGATATCGCCTTCTCCACCCATTACTTCCTTGAGATTTTCCCATGTACGCCGAAGGGTGGGGGGATGATTGGCAAGAGCTTTCCAGAAATTGTTGATATATTCAGTCTGGCGAGTGGCACGAATATCGTCATAAACTGCACGTACTTCATGGCTGGCAGTTTCGTATTCGATCAGGTTTGTCATGGGAAACTCGATGGATTAAATAAGCTTGATTAAGGTCAAGGTTCTAGTCATACCATAGGTTTTCTAAAAAATAGGTCTTCGCGAAGACATCTAAAGCGATCGCAGGTCTATTAATATAGTTAGTTATACTAATTGTTAGCAAGTCGTATCTGAACAAGCTGCATGAAAAATTGTAATGGTCAAAGCGATTGCATAATTAACATCCTTTATCACCATTTACCCGCGATGCGTTGGCAGAACTTCCGCCTATTTTTTGGCGGACAGTTACTATCGATGTCTGGGACATTTATGACCCAGCAGTTAACGATTCCTTGGCTGGTTTATGATTTGA
>CAIJEA010000097.1 GCA_903819605.1 uncultured cyanobacterium
CCCCCCCCCCCCCCCCCCCCCAACTCTCTTCTAGCTCAACTTGAGCGTAGTCGAAGCCTATGGATTAACTTCCTGTTCTGTCCAAGTCCCCTTGTCATCACGAAGATATATCCAGCGATTTTGGGGAGAACCGCGCAATTCAAGGCGATCGACTTCAGTTGGTTCGAGCAATAACAAACAAAAATTAGGCATCGGCTGGTTAGGATTAGGGGGAGCAACCTCAGAAAAATCAACTCGTGGCTCTCTAGGATGCGCCCATGCAAACTGAAGCCACGCAGCTTCTGAGAGTGCTTGCCATGCGGCTTTTCTTGCAGTTTGCAGTTCTAAATCTTGGCATTCCCGATCGATTAACGTGAGCTTACCAAGAATCCGAAATTGCGATCGCGTTTTGGTGAAATACCAGTTGATCTCCGCCCAAGGATTAGCAGCAATTTGGGCGATTTTCTGGCTGCGGATATCAGTAACGATTTTGAGACAATCTTGGAAGCGATCGCTATCTTCTAAAAAGCCACGAAATACAACTGTACGATTGCGGGGTCTGAGGTCTAATCCAATTGTCGCCAATTGTAAAAACCTTGCTTCGGGTTGATTGCGGTGTTGATGTAAACTTCGAGCTAGATGCGATCGCCACATAAAAACTGTCTGAACTTACCTAAAATGTAGTTGTGTTTGGCATACATGCCAAACACAACTACATTTTAGGCGGTGTTATGACGAATCTGTGGATTGAAGGCGGTAGTCGCAGTGGCAAAACTGAGCGAATGGTTAATAAATTTTGTGATTGGGCAGAAACTGACTTTGCTTACCAATCTAATCCTCAAGCAGCTTCCCAGAAAGTTTTGGTTTTAGCCGTCGATTCACAACAACGTCGCCAATTGAGCGATCGCCTGATGGTGGCAACTCATGGACGCTATCCTGTGACTGCCGTTACACCCTTAAGCTTCTTTCGCGACGAAGTGCGCTTATTTTGGACATTGTTGGTAAAGAAGCTAGATTTAAAGGCTCAATTTCCATTACTCTTGAGAGTTGAAAACGAACAGGAACTCGCCAATCAATTATGGAAAAGTCGTATTGAAACTGGCACTTTGCAAATGGAAGGAGTTGGGCGCGATCGCCTTGTACGAAGATTGCTAGATTTATTCCTATTAGCTGCCTATGGGGGACAAGACCTTTGTGAAATCCCAGTAATCTTGAGTAATGGGATCGAAACTAACTTAACAGAATCTCCAGAAAATTCCGAAAATTTTGAAACAAACACAATCGAGAAATGGCAAGAAGTCGGCGAAGCCCTGCAAGAATGGCGCAAATATTGCTGGGATCGTGGGTTACTTACCTATGGCATTATCACTGATTTATTCTCAAAATATTTGCTTCCCAACCCACAATATCAGCGCAAACTCAAACAAAGATTTCAATATATTATTGTCGATCGCGCCGATGAGATGCCAGCTATCGTCTGCGATCTATGCAAATTTTTACTTAAAAATAATGCTCATGGAATATTTACTTTTAATCCCGATGGTTCACCAAGATTAGGTCTAGGAGCCGATCCAGAATATTGGCAAGAACTTCAATCCGAATGTGCGATCGAAAAGTTACCCAAAGCAAATAACACATTAGGATTTGAAATTACCGATACAGTTCTCGAAATTGTCAGCGAACCAAGTTTGCGATTCTTAGAACCATACGAGACCGTGCATTCCATTGAGTCAGTCTCCCGTGCAAAACTATTCCGTAATGTTGCCGAAACCATTGCCGAAGCGATCGCTTCGGGAGAGGTCAGCGCCAATGAGATCGCGATTATCGCCCCAGGATTAGACAACATTGCCAACTACGCGATCGTCGAAATCCTCCGCAAAAAAAATATTAATGTCTTTCCACTTAACGATCAGCGACCATTATCCTATTCGGCTCAAGTGCGATCGATACTTACCTTGCTGACATTGGCTTATCCCAATCTTGGCAAATTAGTCAGTCGCGATCGCATTGCCGAAATGCTAGTGGTATTAAACGAAGCGATCGATCCAGTTCGTGCAGGAATGTTCGCTGATTATTGCTTTGCCCCCGATCTAGAAAATCCCCAACTCCTAGCGGCTGAAACCTATAACCAATGGAATCGGCTGGGCTATGAAGCAACCCAAGCTTATGAACAATTACGGCATTGGATAGCACAGCAAAATCCGAAGGATACTCCACTTCTCTTTATAGATCGTGCCATTCAAGCTTTTCTCAAACCGCGAAAATTAAGCTATGAACATACAGCTACTTTACAATCACTCATCGAAAGCGCTCAATACTATTGGCAGCTCGGATATCGACTCGATCAAGAAGATCCTTTGATTCTCGAAAATTTTATTCAGCTCATTCGCCAAGGCACTGTCACTGCAAATCCCTATTCCCCTAATCTGCCCCCAGATAATGTTGTCCTTGCCACCATATTTCAATATCGGATGGCAAGGCTTTCGCATCGCTGGCAATTTTGGCTCGATGCCAGTTCTGACCTCTGGTTACAGGGTGGCGCTGCTTCGCTATTTGGCGCACCGCTTTTTCTCAAAGGCTGGAATGGAGAAAAATGGACTACGGAAAATCAACATGAAGCCGATATGCAAAGGTTACAGAAGTTACTCAGGGATTTACTCGATCGCACAGGCGATCGTTTATACCTCTGTCACAGCGAACTCAGTACTAACGGACAGATCCAAAATGGAATATTGCTGCCATTAATTGAAATTAGCACTGTAGTTTCAAGCTAGTGACAACTCTCCAACTGCTTCTAATCGGCTATATTTCCCAACGGAAAGAAAAGATTCTTCTAGACTTTGGGCAACTGTGGGAGAGATCCATCCTAATTCTTTTAATAAATGGATCGAAACCGCAGTTTTAGCTGGTTTAGAGCCATCCATTACTTTGATGGCTAAGCCCAATCCCTCACCAATACGTCCTATACATTGCACACCTTCTGCTCCTGATTTACTGACAATTTCACCATTGGTTAAGCGCATCAATTCGGTATCAAATTGTCCATCACCAGCAACCATATCAGGATGTCGGGTCATAGCACG
>CAIJEA010000098.1 GCA_903819605.1 uncultured cyanobacterium
CCCAGAAGAGAGTTGCGCCGCAACTCTCTTCTGGGTTTTATGTCTCGCTTCGCCCAGCTATCACAACCAACCATTGATCTTTGCCGATTCTAAAGAAATATCGGGCTGGTTACACAACATAGAGTCCCATGTAGTTTGGGATTGAAGCGACTCAACGACAATTCCTAGAGGTTCGGCAAAGACTGCGGAAAAATCCGCCTCTTCTGGCAACCGAATTTTATAGGCTAACTGTTCAAGAGGTACTGAGAACTGCGCGTTGACTCCTTCTTTATTACCCCTTGCATCCACTCGATACCAACCTGTTTTAGGCAAATAGATGGCATTGAAGCCATGCAAACTGTACGGCGCTCCTTGGTCATCAATGCTTAATCGCTGATAACAAAATCCTACTGGGATATGGTTTGCACGTAGTAAAGCAGCCAGTAAATGGCTCTTAGCGAAACAGTAACCTGTTTTGTATTGCAGAACATCGGATGCTCGGCAGGTTACAGGATTCATTTGATAGTCAGAACTGTGGTAAATATTGTCGCGTACCCATTCAAAGCAAGCTTTGGAGATCGCCTCTGGATCTGTATGTCCCAATGCAATTTGTTTGGCACATTTTATGATTTCAGGATGTTGCCAATCAATAACTTCGCTAACTTGCAAATACTCTTCCATATCAAGAAGCTTAAACTCTCGCCTGCTCGATCTTACTGACTTTACGGGGTAAATGGTAAGGCTTATCAACATCGCTTACAATAAAAAAGCATAAAAAATGCACTTTTAAAATCAATTCATAAAACCTTCTTAAAATTGCTGGAGAATTGCCTGAATGCAACTCGTCGCGCTTCAGAACTTACTTGACAACTCATCCTTTGCCATCCTGTTTGCGACTATGCTCGTTTTCTGGGTGCATGTTGCCTTTCCTAACTTGCCATATTTACGATCGCTCGGCAATGCAGGCATGGCGATTTCTAATCTCTCTATTGCTGCATTACTGGGAGCGCGTTGGATTGATGCAGGCTATTTCCCCCTCAGCAATCTTTATGAGTCGCTCTTTTTCTTAGCATGGGGCATTACCACTATGCACATTGTCATCGATCGCATTGGTAATAAAAGCGCCAACGACAATGCCAAGCGTCTGGTCGGTGCGTTCACTTCACCTCTCGCCATGGGAATCACTGCATTTGCGGCGATCGCCTTGCCCGCAGGTATGCAAGTATCAGAGCCACTCGTTCCTGCTCTCAAGTCCAACTGGCTGATGATGCATGTTACGGTCATGTTGCTTAGCTATGCAGCTTTGATGACGGGAAGCCTATTGGCGATCGCATTTTTAATCGTTACTCGCGGTCAAGAGGTCGTTTTACAGGGTAGCTCCTTTGGTACTAATCTTCGCAGCTTTGCCAATACCAGTAGTCCTACAAGCAAGCTAAACAACTCGGAAACTTTTGCTGCTTTTGCCGTTGAAAGTATGAGCAATATTATGCAGCCATCAAATTTACAAACAGCTAATGCCACGATGGTGACAGAGAATGCGATCTCTCCTGCAACTAAGCCTTTATCTTTACGTCGGCTCACCCTCGGAGAGACGTTAGACAATCTCAGCTATCGGGCGATCGGGCTAGGATTTCCCTTGCTCACAATTGGTATAATCGCGGGCGGCGTTTGGGCAAACGAGGCATGGGGTTCCTATTGGAGTTGGGATCCAAAGGAAACATGGTCTTTGATTACATGGCTCGTATTTGCCGCTTATTTACACACAAGAATTACCAAAGGCTGGCAAGGGCGAAAACCTGCGATTCTAGCCAGTTTTGGTTTATTGGTAGTTTGGACTTGCTATCTGGGAGTAAATCTACTTGGCAAGGGTTTACATAGCTACGGTTGGTTCCTCTAAACAAAAAAGACTCGCAAAGCGAGTCTTTTTTGTTTTAGCTTTTTTCGCGGTTGCTCAATTCTTGCTCAAGTTTAGGCAGACTTTCCAATTCAAATACCGTGATTTGCCCAGAATTAGCACTACCTTTACCATTTTGCAATAGCTCTACCCAATAACCATACTTCTTACCCTGTCGTAATTCTCCTTGTAAAGCACCGAGAATAGCTGATGCATTCCTCCCCTGCGATCGCTGCACCATTGCCGCCGTAGGATAGGCATATATCCTCTTAGCAGTGGCATAATCCCGCATAATCGATGGGCCATAAATAGAACGGAGAGCTTCCTCTAGACGAGATCTGGTAACACCATTAACGATGTCAAAAAATCTGATCTGTTCACTTCTAATCAGGTTTGTATCGCTCGGCTTTATCTCTGCAATACCTGGCAATACCACACTCGCTTGGAATTGAAATCGCCTTGATGGGGTGTCACTTTTTCGGACAAGCAATCGCTCCCCTACCGCTGGTTGTAAAGCTGGATTAGTTCTAATCCAATCTATGACCTGATCGGGTCTTTGCCCCGGCAAAGCGATCGCTGAAGGCATCACCGATTTCCAAGTTGTTGGCAAAGCAACACTAAATACTTGCGTCAAAAGCGTTGTGGCGATCGCAATCTTCACACCTTTGATCTTTGCGCTCTTAAAGCAATTCATGTAAGTCCTCTACACCAATTAAATCCTATTGGACAAATTTAGCTGGCAAATAATGGGTGAAAGGATATCACGGACTGGCATAATTGCAATGACTTTTTCAGACTTTTTACGATGTTTTGGGATACTCAGTCTAATAAATATTCTGCTCACTCTATTTAAGCAATCCGCCTTAGAAATTCTTGTTAGGAGCTATAGACAAAAAGAAGAGAATCGCGGTGCTTTGCGCCGCTACTCTCTTCACCTGCTATAAGTTAGCTAGGCAGAGCTAAATCCAAAGATTTGCGCCATCCGCTGCACGGATGACACAGGGCTTGATCTATTTGTTTGATTTTGCCCAGGTACTTAACTTATAGCAATGTAAGCTTTGCTTATGACATAAAATCCAAAAGATAGATGGCGGCGCGAAGCGCCGCCATCTATCTTTTGGATTTTGCTTAACCATATAGGTTACTGCTGAAATATTTGCATAGACTTATTTTTATACTTTTAAGCAATAAATCAAGAAAAAATATGTTTAGAGTATTGACAAACGCCTTTTAAATCTACATAATAAGGAGCGCTTAAACAAAGAAACGCAGAAAACGAGCTGCAAAGCAGTTGGTGATAAGCAATTCCTAAAAGCAAAAATTTGGGTTCGTAGTTCAATTGGTTAGAGCACCGCCCTGTCACGGCGGAAGTTGCGGGTTCGAGCCCCGTCGAACCCGTTATATACAAACAAAAGAGGAATTGCTCAGCGATTCCTCTTTTGTTTTAAGATTTTCTGGACTAAATGCTGTGGCAATGCAAATTTTGTTTAAGACATACAAAAGAACGAGTGCGCTTAGCGCACTCGTTCTTTTTTGTTTTTATTCTAAGAGTGAATCTTTAGAGGGTTTCACTCAAAATCAGTTACTAGGCTAGTAATTTCTCAACTGCGGCAATCACATCATCTGGTTGAGGAATCGTAAGATTTTCCAATCCGCCATTATAGGGAGTCGGTACATCTAAGGCTGCTAGACGGACAATCGGAGCATCAAGTTCGTCAAAGTAGTTGTCATTAATCGAAGCAATGATCTCTGAACCAATGCTGGCGCAACGCATTCCTTCCTCTACAATCACGATACGATGGGTCTTGCGAAGAGAGGTGACAATCGTTTCCATATCTAGGGGCTTGAGAGAGATTAAATCGATTACTTCAGGATCGTATCCTTTAGCAACGAGAGTCTCAACAGCCTTTAGAACGTGATAACGCATCCGCGAGTAGGTGAGAATAGTGACATCGCTACCTTCACGCACAATTTCAGCTTTATCGAGAGGCAACAAATACTCTTCGTCAGGAATATCCTCTTTGAGGTTGTAAAGTAACACATGCTCAAAGAAAAGAATTGGGTTATCGTTACGAATTGCCGACTTCAGCAAACCCTTAGCATTGTAAGGCGTAGAACAAGCCACCATTTTAATCCCAGGTACAGCTTGGAAGTAGGTTTCGAGGCGTTGCGAGTGTTCTGCCCCAAGGTTGCGACCAACACCACCAGGGCCGCGAATGACGATGGGGATTTTGAAGTTACCACCAGAGGTATAGCGCAACATTCCTGCATTGTTGGAGATTTGGTTAAAGGCTAATAGCAAGAATCCCATATTCATGCCTTCGATAATCGGGCGCAACCCTGTCATTGCCGAACCGATCGCCATACCTGTGAAGCTGTTCTCTGCGATCGGCGTATCGAGCAGACGCAAGTCACCATATTTTTTATAAAGGTCTTTGGTTACTTTGTAGGAGCCGCCATAATGCCCCACGTCTTCGCCTAAAACATAAACGGCTGGATCGCGCTCCATTTCCTCATCGATCGCCTCTCTGAGCGCGTTAAAAAAAGTAACCTCTGCCATATTTATCTATTGCTTATACATAATTTATTGGGGCTAACCGTAGATTATAACTTTACAAAGTGTAAATCTCGCACTAAAAACAATATTCAAGGCAACATATCCGCTTGGAAAACCTGCAAAGTTATGCTTTGGGATTTTAAATTTGTTATAGGAAAATTTAAAACATCTATAAATTTGGATTCTTGAATGCCTAGAAAATAATTAAAGATAAGCGGTGCAGGTCGAGAGATCCCATAACCCTAAGCGTAAGGCTCAATAGATGAATCGGGGAGGTGAAAGAAAGGAAGAAGTTGAATAATTGAATGGGCGATCGCATTTCTCCAGAAATTTATTTAAGCAGTGAGCGGAAGTTCTAAATTAGCGATCGCTCTACGTGCTGCATCCAAATCATAGGGAAAAGGATGACGACGGGGTTGGTAATCTTTGGCATAGGGCGCACCATGACGCAAGACAGCATTCACCATCAAACAAGGTCGATCGCTGAGATTAATCGCAGCATGGGGCACATTGGGCGGAATCGTCACTACCGCAGGACGATACTCACTTAAGGGAATGTATTGATATTGGCGATCGCTCAGCACCACCAGCACAAAGCTACCACGCACTACTAACAATTGATCGGTCTGAAAATGATGAACGAACAGATCGTCAATCGCACCTGCGGCTACCTGAACAAGCATGGTTGCATGACTTGTCTGTGGTGTATAAAATTCTGCCATTCCATTTTTAATAGAAGTCAAGTAGAGAATTTCAACTTTTTTCTTTGCAGCCATTGAGATCTCCGCATCATATCGATACATCTTTAGATTAAGCGATCATTTTTTGATTTTTGTTACAAATAAAACTAATATGCTTTATTTATGCATATTGGAGTAGAAGCATTACGCGATTGCTCAGTCTAAAAAGAGAAGTACATGCATTCGCGTCTTACAGCAATTTGCTTTCAAAACCGCCACAAATACTAATATAAAACCCATTGCGGGGCTTCGCCCTGCGACCCTTGTTTTGGCGGGTTTGATCGAACTAGGTATAAGTTTCTAGCTGTCCTCTTGAGATGGCTTCACCTACTTATCCAGATGAGCGAATACTCAAAGCTACAGCTTCCGCCACCTTGATTCCATCAATTCCCGCCGAGAGAATCCCGCCTGCATATCCTGCACCTTCTCCAGTTGGGAAAAGCCCCTCTGCATTTAAACTTTGATATTTCTCATTGCGTTTAATCCTGATTGGCGAAGAAGTGCGCGTTTCTACTCCAGTTAACAACGCATCTTCCATCGCAAAGCCCTTAATTTGTTTGTTAAAGACTGGTAATGCCTCGCGGATGGCAGCGATCGCATAGTCAGGTAAACTTGAACTAAGATCGCCTAAATGCACATCTGGAGTATAGGACGGATGCACTTTACCCAGTGCTTGGGAAGGACGATTAGCTAAAAAATCACCAACAAGTTGTGCTGGAGCCGCATAGGTTCCTCCGCCAAGTTCAAAGGCG
>CAIJEA010000099.1 GCA_903819605.1 uncultured cyanobacterium
CGCTTCTTTACTTTTTGCCGACTCTTTTTTTGAGGAAGCAATAGCAATGAGTAGAAATACTCTATTTAAATCAACAGTGAACTTAACAACAAATTCAGTTCAAAATTGATTGATTTTGTATTTATATAGGGGCTATTAGGATTTCTAATATTATTTTAATATTGTTAAAATCATCGTCTACTTACATTACTTTTATTGTCAATATGTATCGGTGGATCATAAAAACTGATTTAAGTATCCTTGCTTTTCTTAACATAAACTCAAATAAAAATTTGTCAAAAAGCTCTTATGCATAAAGGATTTGCGATTATAAACCCAGAGAAAATCATCGGAAACAACTACTAGGGGATATATCTAGCTTATTAGAGTGATATAAATTTTTTATATCAATTTCCATCCCAAAATGTTACATTTCAAAAAATTTTTTCTAAAAAAAGGTAAATGTAGATACGCACTTTATGTTTAAATTAGAGACATCGCTCAAGGACTTCACACGAAGAATTCCTGATAGGATTAACTTATATAAAGCAAAAAATATTCCACCAAAAGTGACAGATATCGAAAGGCTAATTAACTTTTTAATTTTAGATTAATTTTTGATTTGACGATTGACTCTGACTCTTAAGTTTTTTTGCAGTGCCCCGTGCAGTTTGCGGGCAACCCAGTTTTAAGACTCATCGATGCATAGAACCCAGAAATATTTTTCAGTTCCAAAGCTAGCCTTTCAGTCTTGATTACTGTCAATTATCGTTGTGAGTCATGAGGCATGATTAGCCTTACGCACTCTCACGGGAGCAAACTGCGATCGGACAAATGGTGGAAATTTTAATTTATTCTCATTTAACTCTAGTAAGGAGATATTAATGTCTTACTCAAAAACACAGTCTAAAGCTAAGGCTGGTTACGATGCAGGTGTTCAGGACTATAAACTAAAGTACTATACCCCTGATTACACTCCCAGAGATACCGATCTTCTCGCTGCTTTCCGCTTCGTGCCTCAACCAGGCGTACCTCCAGAAGAAGCTGCTGCTGCGGTAGCTGCTGAATCTTCCACAGGTACATGGACAACTGTATGGACAGACTTGTTGACCGACCTCGATCGCTACAAAGGTCGTTGCTATGATGTCGAACCAGTACCCAACGAAGACAATCAATATATTGCTTACATCGCATATCCTCTTGACTTGTTCGAGGAAGGTTCTGTAACCAACTTGCTCACCTCATTGGTTGGTAACGTATTCGGTTTCAAAGCTCTTCGCGCACTTCGTCTAGAAGACATCCGCGTACCTATTGCCTACTTGAAGACATTCCAAGGACCTCCTCACGGTATCCAAGTTGAACGCGACAAGTTGAACAAGTACGGTCGTCCTCTCTTGGGTTGTACCATTAAGCCTAAATTGGGCTTGTCTGCGAAGAACTACGGTCGTGCAGTATACGAATGTCTACGCGGCGGTTTGGACTTCACCAAAGACGACGAAAACATCAACTCTCAGCCTTTCATGCGTTGGCGCGATCGCTTCCTATTTGTACAAGAAGCGATCGAAAAAGCTCAAGCTGAATCTGGCGAAATCAAGGGTCACTACCTCAACGTAACTGCGCCTACATCTGAGCAAATGATGGAACGTGCAGCTTTCGCTAAGGAAATTGGCACACCAATCATCATGCATGACTTCTTGACTGGTGGTTTCACAGCTAACACCTCTCTTGCTAAGTATTGCCGCGAAAATGGCTTGCTATTGCACATTCACCGCGCTATGCACGCAGTTATCGACCGTCAAAAAACCCACGGGATTCACTTCCGCGTTTTGGCTAAGTGCTTGCGTATGTCTGGTGGCGATCACCTCCACTCTGGAACCGTTGTTGGTAAGCTCGAAGGCGAAAAGGGCATCACCATGGGCTTTGTTGACCTAATGCGTGAAGACCACATCGAACTCGATCGCTCTCGCGGTATCTACTTCACACAAGATTGGGCTTCTATGCCTGGTGTACTTCCCGTTGCTTCGGGTGGTATCCACGTATGGCACATGCCTGCGCTCGTTGAAATCTTCGGCGATGATTCTTGCTTACAGTTTGGTGGTGGTACTTTGGGTCACCCATGGGGTGCTGCTCCTGGTGCAACCGCTAACCGCGTTGCTCTCGAAGCTTGCGTACAAGCACGTAACGAAGGTCGCGACATGATGCGTGAAGGTGGCGACATTCTTCGTGAAGCTGGTCGTTGGTCTCCTGAGTTGAATGCTGCTCTTGAACTCTGGAAAGAAATCAAGTTTGAATTTGAAGCAATGGATACCGTCTAATTGATTAGCTCTATTACGATAAGTTTTTGTTTTGCGGAAACTTATCGTAATCAATCTTGGTTAAGTTCAGCCTATGGATATCAAGCGCAGTACTAAGTCCACAGCCAATATGTTGATCAATTTTTTGACCTTCGAGGCTGTCAAGACAATTGCCGAGCAATTGGAAGAAACTGATAGATTAAAAGCTCTTTGGTTTAATCAATTCTCGACGCGTGAAAGACTCCAAAATGGCGAGCTTTATATCAAAGACCTTTTTGAGGTTCACCAAGAAATGGCTTTTCGAGTAATGACAGTGCGGGAACATCTGGCGAATGAGATTTTAGATTTTTTGCCAGAAATGACTCGTACTGGAATCCAACAATCAAATATGCAGCTTCGTCGTCAACATTTTGAGAAGATCATGAGTGTCCAAGCTTCTGAAGGATATGCAGAATGTGAGAATTTGGAACCTAGTTCTGAAACTAATCTCGAAGTTCCTTTAGAAGTTGCAGACTCAAATATAGATTCAGTTGTTGAAGGCGATCGCGCTTCTACTTAAATCCATAGAAATACCACTTTAACTGCGAGAAAATAATGCAAACTTTACCAAAAGAGCGTCATTACGAAACTCTTTCTTACCTTCCCCCTTTGAGCGATGCTCAAATCACTCGTCAAATCGAGTACACCCTTAAGCAAGGTTTCTATCCTGCGATCGAATTTAACGAAGATTCCGATCCTTCTATCCACTACTGGACTCTTTGGAAGTTGCCCTTGTTCAACGCCAGAACTCCTCAAGAAGTTTTGAGCGAAGTTCAAGCTTGCCGCTCTAGCTATCCTGGTAGCTTCATCCG
>CAIJEA010000100.1 GCA_903819605.1 uncultured cyanobacterium
GCCATTGATACTTGAATTTGTAGCATCCATAATCATTTATGATGAGCGGCGTAAAGCGCCGCCCATCATAAAATTAAAATCCTGTCATTAGATCATTATGGAATAGGTTTAATGCGGCTTACATATTTTCTTGTTTGCAAATAATTATTAAGTTATCGCGATGATTTTCAACTGAGGTTTCGACCTTTTTCAAATATGAAATTAAATGGCAGCAATTTGGATTACTGAGCTAAAAGTGCGGCGAACCCGATTCTTTAGAATCTGATCTTTAAAAATAAAGGTTATGCGATTTGATAAAGAACTAATTTTTTGTGGCGCGGCTTAGCCGCGCCACAAAAAATTAGTTCTTTATTTCACTGCACGTCCTTAAAATTACAATTTTGTTGTGAAAATTGTGAAACCCTTAATACATACTTTTCAAACTTATTCTAATAATGCTAAGATTATAATTCTGCTAAAATATTGAACCGAATCACGCAGAATTAGAGCTATAAACCCATGATGAAGTTGAGATTAAAGCGATTTGGCAAAAAATTTGAAGCCAGCTATCGCATCGTTGCCGTAAACAGCACCAGCCGTCGCGATGGTCGTCCCCTCGCTGAACTTGGTTTCTATAACCCACGCACTAAAGAAACCCAACTCGATGTACCTGCGATCGTTCTTCGTATTAAACAAGGTGCTCAACCTACCGATACAGTACGTCGCATCCTCGAAAAAGCTAAGGTTTTCGATCTCGTTAGCGCCTAAAAACACCCCAATTTGTGCCTGACTATTGTGCCTGACTATAATGCCTTAATTAGTTTTTTGCTGAAGCCATTATTGGCTAATCCAGATGCTTTGCGGGTAGATTTTGAGTCAAACAGCAAAAGCGATCGCGTCTGGATCAGAGTTGCTTTCGATCCAGAAGATAGAGGGCGAGTTTTTGGTAAAGGGGGACGGATAATCCAAGCGGTTCGTACAGTTGTTATGACCGCAGCCGCAGAAGCTGGTCATAATGCGAGATTTGAAGTTTTTGATCCAACCCCTAATGTAACTTCTGGCGACTCTCAAGATCAACATTCAGATCGTCAAGAAAATCAGCAAGTACAAGTGGAACGACCTCGGATCAATATTGAAAAGCCGAAGCGGCGTGAAACCATTAATTAAAATAAAGGAGATGCAAAGCATCTCCTTTATTTTGTTTAGTCCACCCAGTTTATCAAGCACATGAATGTAGGCGCAGAGATTCTTTGTATTGGTACAGAGCTATTACTAGGCGAAATTCTTAATAGTAATGCTCAGTATTTAGCACAGCAGTTGGCTTTATTAGGAGTCCCACATTTTTATCAAACGGTTGTGGGTGATAATCCCGATCGCATTCATCAGGCTCTAGAGATCGCCGCTAACCGTTCTAACTTGATCATCACTACTGGCGGACTTGGACCCACCCCTGACGATCTCACCACTGAGGCGATCGCCAATTTTTTCAATGCTCCTCTTGAAGAACGTCCCGAAATTTGGGAGCGCATCCAGCAGATGGCAGCACAAACTGGCAGGACGCTTACTGCCAACAACCGCAAACAAGCGTTACTACCCAAGGGTGCAGAGATTTTACATAATCCCGTTGGTACTGCTCCAGGCATGATCTGGGAACCAAAGCCGAATTTATTGATCCTCACCTTCCCCGGTGTACCTAGCGAGATGTATCCTATGTGGGAGCAAACCGCTTCTCCTTTGCTGCAAGCCAGAAACTATGGACAGGGGACATTTCACTCTAAGGTTTTACTGTACTGGGGCATCGCCGAGTCAGCACTAGCGACTAAAGTCAATCATTTATTCGATCTCAAAAATCCCACTGTCGCTCCCTATGCTAATTATGGACAAGCGAGGCTGAGGATCACGGCAAGAGCAAACACTCAAGAAGAGGCGATCGCCTTGATTTCTCCCGTCGAGGCTGAGATCCGTGAACTCACTGGCGAGTTTTGTTATGGCACTGATGAAGATACGCTGGCAACTGTGGCAGGTAAGCTTTTACTGAAACGCGGTCAAACTCTAGCAGTTGCGGAATCCTGTACTGGTGGATGGCTGGGTGAGACATTAACAGAAGTATCTGGCAGCTCTAGTTATTTCCTCGGTGGCGTGATCAGTTATAGCAATGATATCAAAGTTGATTTGCTCAATGTCGATCGCCAAATTCTCGATCGGCATGGTGCTGTCAGCGCGATCGTGGCTGAACAAATGGCGATCGGTGTCAAAGCAAAACTCAAATCGGACTGGGGTATCAGCATTACGGGGATCGCGGGACCAACGGGTGGGACAGAGACAAAACCTGTGGGCTTGATTTACGTTGGGATCGCCTACCCCGATGGCAATGTCGAAGCGATCGAGTTGCGTTTTAATCCGTCTAGAGGAAGAAATTGGATCAGAAAGGCAACTGTAATGTCAGCTTTAGATTTGTTTAGGAAAAGATTTGTTATGATTGGGTAAATAAACCTAGATGATGATAGGGAGCCAAGCATAGTGGAAGCGATCAAGAAAGCACTGAAAGAGATCGGCGAAATTCTAAATCGCGTTTTGGAAGCCCTTTTGGGTCAAAATCAGCCTCAGCCTGAGTTAATTCCTATACCAGTAAGAAATAACTCACGCCGCGACCGTCGCCATTAAGGTTATAAGACTCGCATAGCGGGTCTTATATTTTGTTAGGGGGGATTTTTTAATATGTTAATTGGGGATCTAGAATATGGGTCTCTGGAGTAACTCATCAACAGCGAAATTAAATCCAGAGATCGCATCCTCGCCTTCTCAATAATTGTCTTACTTACAGCAATTACCGATCAAACAAACCACAAGAAAAAATTTAAAAGCCTTGCAAAGAAAGTCTTTTAAATTTTTTCTTGGTTTGGGTTTGAGCGCAAAGCGATGTAAGAAGGCGAGCTGGGAGGGAAGATCGCCGCCGATA
>CAIJEA010000101.1 GCA_903819605.1 uncultured cyanobacterium
GATCAAGTCAGGCTAAATTTTCAATGTCAAGGTGCAGAAATTACCGACAAAATCGAAAAAATAAGGGATATTATTGGGAGAGATAAATTAGCTGGGGTTAAGAGCAACAAGCCTATTGATGCAGTCGATTTCTCTGATAATCGCAATCCGCCAGTTAATCAGATAACTGATATTACATCTTTAGTCTCTCCACAAATTTCTATTACAACTCCAAACCCAAAAATAAGAAACATGAAGACGATCGCTATCTACCACAATAAAGGTGGTGTTGGTAAAACTACGACAGTCATCAATCTGGCAGCAGCGATGAGTCGTAAAGGTTTAAGGATTTTAATTATTGACCTAGACAGTCAAGCAAATACAACTTTTGCCGCAGGATTAATGAAGTTTGAGACTGAAGAAGAAGACACTCTTAAGGATAGTAATATCTACAATGTCCTCTATTATCCCAATTCTAATTTCATCTCTGATATTGCATTAAAAGGAAGCTTTACTTATCCTGAAGTTGATGTCATACCTGCTCACATCAACTTGATCGTACAAGAGTCAATACTATCCAATAAGGAGGCTTCTAAAACTTATCTAGTTAAAAAATTAGAGCTTGTCAAAGATAAGTATGATGTAGTTCTAATTGATACACCTCCTTCACTGAATTTGTACGCCAAAATTGCTTTAATTGCTTGTGACTATCTAATAATCCCTTCGGATTTAAAGCCTTTTGCAAATGAAGGTTTACGGAATGTCAAAAACTTTGTAGAAGAAATTGATGAATTTCGCTCCTTTCTAAATCGAAATCCTATCAATGTTTTAGGTGTATTGCCTTCTAAGATCCTTACAAATGCAAACTATATTAAGTCAACTCTACCAAAGCAAGAAAAAGCTATCCAAGATCGCTACGGTCTTCCTGTATTTGAAACAAGGATTTTCCAAAGAGAAGATTTATCAAAATCTCTTGATAATTTTATAACAGTTGCAGATCTACAAGTTCCAGATCCAAAATCTATTTTTGATTTTAAACCTGATTCTATTTCCGCAGCAGAGTTTGAAGAATTAGCAAATGAAGTTTTAGAAAAAATAGGAGTAAATCCATGAGTTTAGTCCCTTTTTCAGTCGATCTTGATACTATTATTCCTCCAAATCCAGACAGAATCAATCAATTCCAAGATGGTCAAATTTATAAGCTTGCATCTCTATTTTTACAAGTAAGGGATACTATTAAACCAATTATATTAAGGAAGGTTACACCAATATCATTTGAAATTTTAGAAGGCTATTTTGAGTATTGTGCCGCTATGAGAGCACAAGAAATAGATAATCAATTTACTGCTATTCAAGCTTATATTGCACCGCCCAAAATTGAGGCAGCTATACTTGAACAGTACAAATTCATTGGATCGCTACCTATACCAAACATCTCTTCAGTACTAATAAATTCTGTTGAAATCCCTAAACAAGTGAATAATGACAAAGTAACTGGTGAAAACACTCAAAATTTAACTCAAATAGAAGAGGCGATCGCCATTCGACTAGAACAAAAACTGACAGCAGTAATTGAGAAAACCATTGAAGATTGCATCAATACCAGTTTGCAAGTAATTATGGGACAAGTTACGAAACAGTTAGATGCTCATTTAGCTGATTTTCGTCAATCTTTATCCCTCGTTCCCATTCACCAAGTATTTGATGCAAAACCGCAAACTATACAGGCAGTTTCAGAGTTAGAGACTGTAAAAATCTCCAAAACTGATAAAGCTACTAAATCGAAAACAACTACTAAATCTGCCTCCAAAGTCACAACTAAACCTAAGACTGAGAGTACAAAAACTGCTGCTAAGAATAAAGATATTGATAATAATGATTCCAAAACTGCACAAGTACTTAATGACTTCAACACCCTAAATATTGCCGATCTAGAGAGTAAATTGAAGCAATCAGCGAAGGGAAATATCAAATTTGCTCGACCAATTCATGAACAGCGATCGCAACAGCTATTTACATCAATTGATGATGTAATCTCTAGAGTAAAAGGACTTGCAGAAAAAACAATGCAGAGGATTGTCTCATCTTGGTAATGAAATCTATTGTTATCACTTTTTCGAGTTGTAGCATAAACTCAGAAACAATCCTATGATTTTTATAGGTAGATAGCCTAAATTTTTTGTTTAATTTATCAAAAAGCTTTTTCGTATAATTTTGAGGATAATCTTGGCTGACAATAATCTACCACTACTCCCATTGCAAAATATGTCTGACCACCATCCAGCACTAACGCCTGCGATTTCTAGTGCTTATCTCGAAGCCGCTAGGGTGTGTCTGGATCGACACCATGTTTCACCCAAAGAATTTATCCTGCAAAATGATGGTAATGAATCTATAGCAAAGGTAGAGTGGGAGATAACAGATAGTAGGATTCAGTCAGCTTGGGCAAACACTGATGACACAACAAGAGATGGAGCCTATGCAGTAGCAATCGCTGCGACAGAACTTTTAAGAGGTATGGTAGCAGTAAGAAGAGCAGAAACAAGAACTGGCGCTGATTATTATGTAGCTTTTGCAGATCAAGACTTAGAAGATTTAGAAAACTGTTTTAGATTGGAGGTTTCAGGGACTAATCTGGATAAATCAGAGGTAAGAAAACGTCTTCGTATTAAGATTGAGCAAACTAAGCAAGGAAATAGTAATCTACCCGCTTTAGCGGCTATAGTTGGATTTAAGGTGCAATTAATTTTACTTCAAACTGTTGATATAGAGTTATGAGTTGGCTAGCACATCATACTCGTAGTGAAGAGTATGCAAACCAAGCACAAGAATTTTACAGGCAACAAGAAATGTCTCTTGCTGTAGATTTGTATTGCCTAGCTGCGGATGAAGAGTTAAAAGCACTGGAATCACTCGATCAAAGTAAAGTTAGGACTATTGGAATAACATCAGTTAGTGCCGTCTCTTTGTATTACAAAGCAAAAGCTTTTGCTAAGGCAAAAAGATTAGCGTATAAATGTTTATCTCAAGAGTTTTTGCCACCTTTTGCAGTTGAAGAAATAGAAAATCTGTTACAGGATATCCGAATTGCAGAAGAGCAATCTAAATCAGATATTCAATTTACTGAGGGACAAGTATTAGTATCAGTAAGCGGTGGAGAAGTTTTATATGGTGCTGCTCCATTAGATCTCATTTTAGATAAAGTAGAAAAGATTAGAAATATTTTTTATCGAACAACAGAATTTTTACTTGACATGGAGTTAAGAAAACGGGGTAGTCCAAATCCAACAGTAAAAAGTTATTGTGATCCTTGGCTAATTCAAGCTCCTGCGGGAAGTTACCAATTTGCCGTGAGAATCCGTAAACCAACAGATCAATTAACCATTCCCAATTTCCCAGACATTGGATTACGTGCAGAACAAATCACAAAAACATTTCTTGAAATTGTTAGAGCTTCAACACAAGATAACGAAAAAAATTTGGCGGAAATAGTACCTCAAAAAGACTATCAAGAGACATTTTTAAAATTAACTCGTGAACTATCTCCACCATTAACTGGTAAGTCATTTGAACAAATGCGGATTAAATCTGCTGATGATCTTGAAGCTCATCCAGTTACTCTTAATATTGAAACACGTAAAGTTATTAAAGATGTCTTAACTTTAAAACAATTAGAATCTTCCCCCAAACCAATTGCTGATTATAAAAATATTCAATTAAGAGGAATATTACGAGGATTACAGCTAGATAACGATTGGATTGAAGTTAGTGTTGATGGTGAAAATAAAAAAGTTTATGATGCAAAGGAAGAAATTGATGATGTCATTGGAGCAATGGTAAATCGTCGAGTAGTGTTAGATGTTGTTGAAAAATCTGATAAACAATCTGAAAAAACATACTATTTAAGAGACATTCAACTAGAGGAAGATTTACTTTAAATTTTTGTTTTGATTGTAAATAGTTAGCTTATGTAATAACAAAATATTAAATTGTCAATGCTAATTGTTA
>CAIJEA010000102.1 GCA_903819605.1 uncultured cyanobacterium
CCACCTCAAAAATTAATTCTGGCTCCCAATAATTCCGTTGATGTAGTTCTTACATTCCGTAATATCCATAATTGGATTACTGGCGGATATGCTGATAAAGTTTATGTTGCTGCTTTTCAGGCTCTCAAGCCCAATGGTATCTTGGGATTGGAAGAACATCGAGCTAAAGATGGGACAAGTTTACAGGATAGCGCCAAGACTGGATACATTGACGAAAAGACTGTAATTGCAGACATTGAAAAAGTGGGCTTTAAGTTTGTTGGGAAGTCAGAAATTAACGCTAATCCCAAAGACACTAAGGACTATCCTGATGGAGTTTGGACATTACCACCAACCTTAAGACTAGGAGAGAAGAATAAGGAGCGTTATCTTGCCATTGGTGAAAGCGATCGCATGACCTTGAAATTCATTAAGCCTTCTAAAATAGGGCTTTGACTACAGCAAACAAATAAAGATGGCGCTTCGCGCTGTCTTTATTTGTTTGCTATAGATAATTTTCGAGAGACTTCAACTTCGCCCAGATATCGGTCTATGGTGATTAAGTGAATCTGTAATTAGTCTTTGCAAAAATCAACAAGTAGATGGTTAAGGTTTTCCAAATCGAGTAAAAAAGCATCATGTCCTTGAATAGATTGTAATTGTACAATTTCTGAGTTAGGAATAAACTTTGCTAGTTCCTGTTGTTCTTCAGGGAAATAGAGCAGATCGGAGCAGATCGCTACAACTAAGGTGGGCTGATGAATACTTGCTAAAACTGAATGATAATCCCCTCGATTACGACCTAGATCGTGGCTATCCATAGCTTTACTCAGTGATATGTAAACATTAGCATCAAAGCGTTTTAAAAACTTCTCGCCTTCATCGTGTAGATAGTTAGCGATCGCAAAGTTATTAACTTGATTTTGTTGACGAGGGAATCTTTGTTCAAAATCTAGACGACCGTAATAGGAACAAGTAGCAATCATTCTGGCGATCGCTAGTCCTTGGTGTGGAGGTAAATCCCGATCGTAGTTTCCATTTAGCCAATGGGGATCGGCATAAATTGCTTGGCGTTGGGCTTCAGCAAGAGCAATACTCCAAGCGGAATGTCTCCCTGATGCGGCGATAGGTACGATCGCCTTGACAAATTCTGGATATGTCAAAGCCCATTCTAAAGTTTGCATTCCACCTAGAGAGCCACCGATCACTAGCTTCCATTGAGGGATATGTAATCCTTGCATTAATTCAAACTGCGATCGCACCATGTCACGAATTGTAATTGCAGGAAAGCTAGCTCCGTAAGGCTTTCCTGTCTTAGGATTAATTGAAGCCGCGCCTGTGGAGCCATAGCAGCTACCCAAGATATTACTGCTTACAATAAAGTCTAGATTCGGATCAAAAGTTTTTCCTTCTCCAAATAGTCCATCCCACCAGAGATCGGCATCAGCATTAGCAGTAAATCCATGACAAATTAGTATGGCATTATCTCCTTTCGCGTTCAAACTTCCCCAAGCGCGATAGGCGATTTGGACATGAGAAAGTACTTCTCCTAGCTCTAGTTTTAATGGTTGTGGAAGTTGATAAAACTGAGTGCGATCGGAGATAAAGTTCTGATATTTCATAGTATACAGTTCAGAATAAAAAACTGACAGTAGGGACAATTCGTGAATTGCCCCTACTGTTTTGTTATAGCTATAGTCCAAGAGACAAAAGATAGTTGCGCCGCAACTATCTTTTGTCTCTTGGATTTGTCCTAACATCGATGACTCTAGCTATAAAGATTTGAAGGATTAACCAGCAATCTGTTTAAACGCTTGTTCAAAATCAGCTTTGATATCCTCAATATGTTCCAAACCAACAGAAACTCTAATTAAATCAGGAGTTACACCTGCTGATTTTTGTTCTGATTCCGATAGCTGTTGATGCGTGGTGGAGGTGGGATGAATCACTAAAGTTTTGGCATCGCCAACATTTGCCAAGTGACTAGCCAGTTTTACAGCATTAATAAAACTACGACCTGCTTCTATGCCACCCTTAACACCAAAGTTTAGAACTGCGCCAAAGCCATGTTGCAAATATTTTTTGGCTCGCTGATGATAGGGATGATTATGTAACCCAGGATAGTTCACCCATGTGACTTGAGGCTGATCCACTAGCCATTCGGCTAAATCTAAAGCATTTTGAACATGACGATCGACGCGTAGAGAGAGAGTTTCTAAACCTTGTAATAATAGGAATGAATTAAAAGGACTAATAGATGAGCCAAGATCGCGCAACCCCTCAACCCTAGCTCTGATGATAAAAGCGATATTGCCAAATGTTTCATGAAAATTTAAGCCATGATACCCAGCCGATGGTTCGGTGAAGATAGGAAACTTGCCATTGCCCCAGTCGAATTTCCCTGAATCAACAATTACACCACCGATAGAAGTACCATGACCACCGATCCATTTGGTTGCGGACTCTACGACGATATCGGCTCCATGCAAGATCGGACGAGCCAGATAACCTCCAGCGCCAAAGGTATTGTCCACAATTAAGGGAATGCCATTTTCATGGGCGATCGCTGCTAATGCTTCAAAGTCAGGAATATTGAATTGAGGATTGCCAATCGTTTCTACATAAAGAGCTTTAGTATTAGCATCAATTTGCTTGCGAAAATCATCAGGATTATCACCTTCCACAAATTTGACATTAATCCCTAATCGAGGCAAAGTCACCTTGAACTGGTTATAGGTTCCTCCATATAGATAACTGGTGGAAACAATATTTTCTCCTGCTTGAGCAAGAGTAGCGATCGCTAAAAACTGAGCGGCTTGACCGCTTGATGTTGCTAAGGCGGCGACACCCCCTTCAAGGGCTGCAATGCGTTGTTCAAAAACATCGGTAGTTGGATTCATGATCCGCGTATAAATGTTACCAAATTCCTTTAGAGCAAATAAATTCGCTCCATGATCGGCACTGTTAAATACATAGGAAGTAGTTTGGTAAATGGGAACAGCACGGGCATTGGTAGCAGAATCAGGCTTTTGTCCTGCATGGATTTGAAGCGTTTCAAAGTGATAGTTTTCAGACATGATTATTATTTCCTTTAGCTAAGTTATTAGGATTTGGCTGATTAAGTTATTAGGAAATTACCTTGTGTGGAGAGAGGATTTGCCCTCACCCCTAGCCCCTCTCCCGCAGGAGAGGGGAACAAGAGAATAATTAAATCTTGCTCTCCCTCGCCTTGCGGGAGAGGGGGCTGGGGGGTGAGGGGGACAATTTACTCTGGCTTCGTTATAGGTAATTCTGCTTCTTTCCAAGCCCTAAAACCACCCTCAAGGGAATAGACATTGGTGTAGCCAATCTGTTGTAAAGAATCCGCAACTAAAGCCGAACGATTACCGCCACCGCAATAACAAACAATAGGTGTATTGGGATCGGCGATCGCTTCTTCAATTTTCTGCTCAATGATGCCACGACTGAGATGAATCGCACCTTCAGCATGACCTTCATTCCATTCACTTTCTTCACGGACATCGATGATCGCTGGTTTTTGAGATATTTCCAGAGCAGTTAATCCATCTATAGATATTTCTTTGATTCTAGTTTTAGCATCAGCCGCTAATTTCTGAAATCCTTCGCTGTGCGCCATAATGTTTAATTGTCTCTTGATTTTTAAACCGATGCTTTACCAATTGTTGTAGCTTCAGGAACCTCGATCAGTTTGCCAGTCTTGACATCATAGATATAGCCATAAATAGGAATTTCTTTTGGGACAAGGGGATGATTACGAATCCGCTTCACATCAATGACGACACTCTCAGCTAAATCTGGAAAAGTAAGCCAATCGATAAATTCTCCTTCATTAGAGCCTTCGCCTTCGCCTGAATCATGCCAACCATTTTCATCAATGGAAGAGGTTTTAAGACTACTGGCAAGCAATTTGCGAATCGTTTGATCGGTAAATAGCTGCATTCCACAATCACTGTGATGAATCACAAACCATTCCTTTGTGCCAAGTAGTTTGTAAGAGATAACCAGCGATCGAATGGCATCATCACTAGCGCGTCCGCCAGCGTTCCGAATCACATGAGCATCTCCCTCCACAAGTCCTGCATATTTGGCGGGATCGAGACGAGCATCCATGCAGGTCAAAATCGCAAAGTGACGAGATGGCGGTAAAGGTAGAGATCCTTTCTCGCCAAAATTCTCGGCATAAGCTTGGTTAGAGGATAATACCTCTTGCAAAATCTGGCTCATTACCTTTGTACCCCTAGTTTTTATTCTTGGTCAGGTTTTGATAAATTTGACTATTTACTAAAACTACGATAAATCGATGTAAATACCGTGGATTATTAAATTAAAATTAGCATCTCGGAATCTTAAAAGCAAGCTTTTCAATTATGTTGACTATGAATTTTTAACGATTAAATTAACTTGGAAACCTTTTACAAGTAATGATTTGGCAACAAACACCCAAATTGTCATGTGTAAGCCGTAGATTTGTTGCTGATGTGCAATCATCTATGCAATACTACAAAAAACTACGGTATGTTCATGTATTTAGCGTGGTAAAGAATAGGAGTCAGTAGTGCAAATTTTTTGGTTTATTCCCACCCACGGCGATGGACGCTATCTCGGAACGAGCATAGGTGGACGGGCGACCAATCTAGGCTATCTTCAGCAAATTGCTCAAGCTGTCGATCGCCTTGGTTATGTGGGCGCGTTATTACCAACTGGGCGATCGTGTGATGATGCTTGGGTAGTGGCTTCTACCTTAATTTCCGTTACCCAACGCATGAAATTTCTTGTGGCTATTCGCCCTGGATTAATGTCTCCTGGGGTAGCGGCGAGAATGGCAGCGACATTCGATCGCCTATCGGGTGGTCGTTTGTTGATTAATGTCGTCACTGGGGGCGATCCAGTGGAGCTTGCTGGCGATGGGTTGCACTTAGATCACACTGCACGCTATGAATTGACTGATGAGTTCTTGACAGCTTGGCGTGAGATTTGCTCTGGTTCTTCCAATTTTAAAGGCGAATATCTCGATATTCGCGATGGCAAACTTCTATTTACTCCCGTACAAAAGCCTCATCCTCCATTGTGGTTTGGTGGATCTTCTCCGATCGCTCAACAAATAGCTAGTAAACATATTGATACTTATTTGACTTGGGGAGAGCCACCTGCACAAGTCGCTGAGAAAATTGAGGTCGTTAAAAAGCTAGCGAAAAAAGAAGGAAGAAAAATTAAGTTTGGGATTCGGATGCATGTAATTGTGCGTGAAACTAAGAGCGAGGCATGGGAAGCTGCCAATAATCTTATTCGCTATGTTGATGAGCAATCAATTGTAAAAGCTCAACAGGTCTATGCTCGAATGGATTCCGTTGGACAACAACGAATGTCTCAACTCCATGGTGGTAAGAAAGACAACCTAGAAATTAGTCCTGATCTATGGGCGGGTGTTGGCTTAATTCGTGGTGGTGCAGGTACGGCTCTCGTAGGCGATCCTGATACTGTAGCCAAGCGCCTATTAGAATATAGCGATCTTGGGGTGGAGAGTTTTATTCTTTCTGGTTATCCCCATTTAGAAGAAGCTTACCGAGTCGCCGAATTACTATTCCCACGGTTACCCTTAGAGAATTTACCATCGAGCGATCGCCAATTAATGACTGGCCCTTTTGGGGAAATTTTGGCAAATGAAGACTTACCTAAAGAAAAAATAGAAAATATTTCTGAAAAAGTTTCTGACAATTTTTCTGTAAGAGAACCTCAACTAGCGGTGGATTAAATGGAACAGTCTTTTGGTAATTCTATTAATCAGCCTAAACCTAAATCTCTAAAGCAGAAGTCTGGAAATGCTTTGCATCGTTTTTGGCGTGGATTTTTGCCTTGGATAGTGCCAATTGTGTCAATCATTCTATGGCAAATATCTTCCCAAAATGGTTGGCTCTCGACAAAGATTTTGCCCGCACCACTGGATGTTTTGAAAGTTGGGATCAAGCTTACTCAGTCTGGTGAACTCCTCAAACATCTTACTATTAGCGGTACAAGAGCCTTAATTGGTTTTGCGATCGGTGGTGGTATTGGTTTTCTGTTTGGGCTAATCAATGGCACTTTTGCGATCGCCGAAACCTTACTCGATACATCCCTACAGATGCTTCGCAATATTCCGCATCTTGCCCTAATTCCCCTTGTGATTTTGTGGTTTGGCATTGGCGAAGAAGCAAAGATCTTTCTGGTAGTCATCGGAGTAATGTTCCCAATCTATCTCAATACCTATCATGGTATTCGCACCGTTGATTCGGGATTAATTGAAATGGGCAAGGTCTATGGATTAAATGCTTGGGGTGTATTTTGGCAAATAGTTTTACCAGGAGCCTTACCTTCGATTCTAGTTGGTGTGCGCTTTGCGCTAGGGATCATGTGGCTGACCTTGATTGTCTCAGAAACGATCGCGGCTGATTCAGGAATTGGCTATCTTGCAATGAATGCAAGAGAGTTTTTGCAAACTGATGTGGTTGTATTTGCGATTTTGCTTTATGCCTTACTAGGAAAACTGGCAGATTCGGTCGCTCGCTATTTAGAGTTTGTACTGCTGAAATGGCATCCAGCCTATAGCGGAAAATAGTCAAAATTTTATTACACAGTCATCTCAGGAGATGAAATCATGAGCCAACTAATATCCATCGAAAATGGTATCGACCTCAAAATTGAAAATCTTGACAAAAAATTTGGCGATCATACGGTATTACAAAACCTCAATTTGGAAATAAACTCAGGCGAATTTGTCACCATCGTTGGTAGAAGCGGCTGCGGCAAAACAACTTTGCTAAGGCTAATTGCAGGATTAGAAAGAATTTCTGCTGGCAGAATTAATCTAGATCGCCAAATAGTAAATTCTTTGCATCCACAAATCAAAGTTATGTTTCAAGATTCGCGTCTACTGCCTTGGCAAAAGGTATTAGATAACGTGCGTCTGGGCTTACCAAAAGATTCTCGATCTAAAGCAATGGAAGTTTTACATCAAGTGGGCTTAGCGACAAAAGCTAAAGAATTTCCTTCTACGCTTTCTGGTGGACAAAAGCAAAGAGTGGCTTTGGCTAGAGCTTTGGTAAGTAATCCTCGTTTGTTATTGCTAGATGAGCCTTTGGGTGCTCTAGATGCTTTGACTCGTATCGAGATGCAACGCTTGCTAGAGGATCTCTGGCTAGAGCAAAAATTTACGGCTTTCTTGATTACTCACGATGTTGAAGAAGCTGTGGTTTTAGGCGATCGCGTGATTTTGCTCGAAGAAGGAAAAATTGTGATGGATGTCAAGATCGATCTCCCTCGTCCCAGAGCAAGAGGTACTGCGGAATTCGCAACGCTAGTCGATCGCATTCGTAGTCGTGTTATGAACCAAAACTCTTTTTTCGATTCTGAACTTCATGCCAATGTCGCTTAATTTTTGTGGGATGAATGATCCTTAACAGAAATCATCTTCTATTCCAAACAATTTATTCTATTAATTCAATTCAAAGCTAACTATGACTAAGATTCTTCTAATTAACGGCAGTCCATCTGCTCCCTCGCGATCGCAAGGTATTTTGGAATATGCGATCGCCTTACTCACAGAGCAAGGGGTAAAGACGGATCTGATCTCAGTGCGCGATCTCCCTGCGGAAGATTTAGTATTTGGCAAGTACAACAGCCCAAACTTAGAACAGCCTAAAGCCCTGCTTGCAGATGCTGATGCGGTGATCATTTCGACTCCAATTTACAAAGCTTCCTATACAGGTTTACTCAAAACTTTTCTAGATTTGCTACCTCAAAAAGCTCTCAGTGGCAAGGTTATATTGCCAATCGCTACAGGTGGTTCAATTGCTCACTTATTAGCGATCGACTTCACTCTCAAGCCCGTGCTAAGTGAATTAGGTGCAAGACACATTCTCGGTGTTGTTTATGCAGTAGATAAGCAAGTAACTTGGAGCGATCGCCAAACCGTAATTCTAGAAGAAGAGATCGATCTAAGACTAAAGGAATCTCTAGAAGAACTGCTCAATGCTGTCAAGCGTTAAGGCAAATAATTCATAACCCATTTCAACAATTTATTTTCTAATCGTGAGGAATTAATCAAATGTTCAAAACAATTCTTTTTCAACAATCTCAGCGATCGCCGATTCAAGCGCTTGCTAAACTCTCTGCCTTTGCCATTAGCGCTAGCTTATTTGCGTCAGGTTGCGTCCCTCAAGCTAACAACAATGCAACTACTTCTACCCCTACTATAGCCGCAAGCCCAACCGCAGCAGCAAAAACTGATAGCCCAGCCCCAAGCGCTACGGGTGTCAAACTGAGAATCGGGTTCCAAAAATCGGCAACTGTTCTCTTCTCTCTAAAGGGTAAAGGAACTCTAGAGACAGTTTTCAAATCTACAGGTGGAACAGTTACATGGTCAGAGTTTCCTGCGGGGTTGCCTATGGTCGAAGCCCTTAACGCAGGAGCGATCGATATTGCCTATGTCGGTGAAGCGCCGCCTGTATTTGCTCAAGCTGCCAAAGGTTCAACGGTTCGCTACATTGCCTACGATCCATATGGTGTGGAATCTGAAGGTATTGTTGTCCAGAAAGACTCACCAATTAAAACTCTTGCCGATCTTAAAGGTAAAAAGCTGGCGGTGCAGAAGGGAGCCAATGCTCATTATTTAGCGGTAAAAGCGATCGAATCCGCAGGTTTACAAGTTAGTGATGTGGAATTCTCCTTTGTTAAACCTTCCGATGGTCGCGCCGCTTTCGAGAAAAATAATGTTGATGCTTGGTCAGTTTGGGACCCCTATTTAGCCACTGTTGAGGTTGAATCAGGAGCGAGAGTTATTGCCAGTGCCAAAGGTTTAGCGCCTAATCGTGGCTACTATCTAGCTTCCAAAGAATTTATTGAAAAAAATCCTGAAGCCCTAAAGCAACTTTTGACTGAATTGAAAAAAGAGAGCGAATACGCTAAAAACAATCCAACGGAAATCGCTAAGTTTCTTTCTCCTGTCCTTGGTGTGGATTCTGCCATTCTTGAAAAGGCAGAAAAACGCCGTGATTATGGCATCTTGCCTCTCACTGAAGAAGTGATTGCAAAGCAGCAAGATATTGCTGACACCTTTGCCAAACTCAAACTAATTCCTCAACCAATCGTGGTGAAAGAAGCCGTTTGGGATGGCAAATAACATTAGGTAAGGGCTATTCGCCTATGGCTTTCCCTTTCTATTAGTTAAGACTTACACAAAATGATGACATGTAGTGGCAATTCATGAATTGCTCTACGATGATGATGAATTGCTGAGTTCAATCTGCTTTTGAGTAAGTTCTGTTAGTACTGAGAGGTCAAAATATGTCCAAATTAATCAACCCCATCCATACTTTGCCGTTTATCCAGAAAATTCGCTGGGCGCTTGACCCTATAGGCTATCTGGAAAAGGCAGGACAGCAATATCCAGATATCTTTACGGCTAAGGTTTTTGGTAGAAATTCGGTATTTGTAATCGATCCGCAAGGCATTCAGCAAGTGTTGACAAGCGATCGCAAACAATTGAGCGCCCCAGGTGGTGCAAATGGAATTTTAAAACCAATTGTTGGTAGTTATTCGGTATTTGGACTAGATGGCGATCCCCACCGCAAGCGCCGCCAAATTGTGATGCCTGCTTTTCATGGGGCAAGGTTGCAAACCTATGGACAGCTAATTTTTGACCTCACGAGAAAGGTATTTGATAATCTCAAGCCTAATCAGACTTTTTTAGCTCGAAATATTACCCAAGAGATTTCTCTACAGGTGATTTTGCAAGCGGTATTTGGTTTACATGAAGGCGATCGCAGTCAGAGGCTCAAGCAACTTTTGACGACGATGCTTGACAATACCACTTCCCCTTTAGGTGCTATCTATCTATTCTTTCCTGCTCTGCAAAAGGATCTCGGAGCATGGAGTCCTTGGGGCAAGTTTCTACGGAAGCGGCAACAGGTAGATAAAATACTCTATGCCGAAATTGCCGATCGCAGAGCCAATCACGATCCTAACCGCACGGATATTTTATCGATGTTGCTGTCTTCTGTAGATGAAGATGGACAAGGCATGTCCGATCAAGAATTGCGCGATGAGCTTTTGGGCTTGTTGGTAGCTGGGCATGAAACGACAGCTACAGCAATGGCTTGGGCCTTGTACTGGATTCAGCGATCGCCTGAAGTTAAAGAGAAGTTATTAGCTGAATTAAAAAGCGTCAGCAATCCGACAGATTGGACGGGTATTTTTAAGCTTCCCTATTTAACGGCGATATGTAATGAGACTTTACGGATTCATCCCGTAGCGATGATGACTTTTCCGAGATTAACGGAAGAACCTTTTGAACTATTGGGACACAAGTTAGATACGCACACAGTAGTGCAAGCCTCTATCTATCTCTTGCATCATCGCGAAGATCTATATCCCAACTCTGACCAGTTCAAACCCGAACGATTTCTCGATCGCCAATTTTCTCCCTACGAGTTTATGCCCTTCGGCGGCGGCGCAAGGCGCTGTGTCGGTGAAGCCCTAGCCCAGTTTGAGATGAAGATTGTCTTAGCGACAATTATCTCCCATTACAATCTGGAACTACGCGAAGACAAACCCGTTAAACCAAAGAGAAAAGGAGTCACCCTTTCTCCTAAAGGAGGTATCAAGATGGCGGTTGTATAAGATATCCAGAGATCCCCCCAGCCCCCCTTGTAAAGGGGGGAGAATATAATTTAATCTTCTTCCCCCTTTACAAGGGGGATTGAGGGGGATCGAAACCTCAAATCACGAGACAAATTCCCAATCACCAATTACCAATCATGTCTATCTCTGAACTCAACATCAACACCCAACGCCTCATCACCGATGTCCTCGTCATTGGTGGCGGTACGGCTGGCACTATGGCAGGAATTAAGGCAAAACAAGCGAATCCCGATCGCGATGTCTTGATTCTCGAAAAAGCAAATATCCGTCGTAGCGGTGCGATCGCGATGGGAATGGATGGTGTCAATACGGCTGTCATCCCTGGAAATTCCACGCCAGAGCAGTATGTGCGTGAAGTGACGATCGCTAACGATGGCATTGTGGAGCAGAAGACAGTTTATCAGACAGGTAAACTAGGTTTTGAAGTAATTCAAGAATTAGAAAGTTGGGGTGTGAAGTTCCAAAAGGATGCTCAAGGGGAATATGACCTCAAACAGGTGCATCGCATCGGTAAATATGTGCTGCCCATGCCTGAAGGCAAAGACCTAAAAACGATTTTGGCGCGGCAAGTAAAGCGCCATAAGGTGCGGGTCACTAATCGGTTGATGGCAACGCGGGTATTAGTAGAAAATGGTCGTGCGATCGGAGCGGTTGGTTTTGATGTTCGTAACGGTGATTTTGTCATCATTCAAGCGAAAGCTGTCATCCTCTGTACGGGAGCCTCTGGTAGATTGGGATTGCCTGCTTCGGGCTATCTCTACGGAACCTACGAAAATCCCACCAACGCGGGTGATGGCTACTCGATGGCTTATCATGCAGGCGCAGAACTCTCAAATATTGAATGCTTCCAAATCAATCCTTTAATCAAAGATTATAACGGCCCCGCCTGTGCCTATGTGGCAGGACCTTTTGGCGCACATACGGTGAATGCCGAAGGACATCGTTTCATTAATTGCGACTATTGGAGTGGTCAGATGATGCTAGAGGTCTGGAAAGAACTGAACTCTGGTAAAGGACCTGTGCAGTTAAAAATGACCCATCTCGATCCCGACACGATTTCCGAAATAGAATCGATTATGTGGTCGAATGAGCGTCCTAGCCGTGAGCGCTTCCATGCGGGACGGGGTGAGGACTATCGCACTCATGGCATTGAGATGAATATTTCGGAAATTGGGCTATGTAGTGGTCACAGTGCGTCTGGTGTATGGGTGAATGAACGCGCCGAAACTACGGTAGCAGGACTATATGCGGCAGGTGACATGGCGAGTGTGCCGCACAATTACATGATCGGCGCGTTTGTGTTTGGCAGAATTGCGGGAATTGAGGGTATGAAGTATAGCGAAGATCTGGAACACGTTGAGCCAAATTCCGAGTTTTTGGAAGCAGAGAAAGAACGAATTTATGCTCCGTTAACGCGACCTAATGGAGTTCCGCATACGCAAGTGGAATATAAATTACGCCGTTTGGTGAATGATTATCTGCAACCACCAAAGTCTACAAACAAGATGGAAATTGGCTTAGGATTATTCGATCGCTATCAAGAAACTCTCGATATTATGGGCGCTCAAGATCCCCATGAATTAATGCGTTGTATGGAGGTACATTTCATTCGTGATTGTGCAGAGATGGCGGCGCGAGCTTCACTGTTCCGTAAGGAAACAAGATGGGGGCTTTATCATTATCGTTTGGATTATCCAGAGAAAAATAATGATGAGTGGTTCTGTCATGTCAATTTGAAGAAGGATGAGTCGGGACAAATGACTCTCTTTAAACGTGAGGTTTCGACCTACATCATTCCTGTTGATGTGCGTCAAGAAGTTTACGATGTCGCGGTGAGGTAGATTATGGCGGTTTACAATTCCATTGGTAAACAATATTCAAAAACGCGAGTTCCCGATCTCCGTATTGTCAATCAGTTGATCGATCTACTTGATTTACCTCAAGGCAGTGCGATCGCCGATATTGGGGCGGGAACTGGTAACTATAGTTATGCACTAGCAAATCAAGGATTTTGGGTGAA
>CAIJEA010000103.1 GCA_903819605.1 uncultured cyanobacterium
AGACAATCTCCTCCCATTAAGTTTTTCTCAATCAATGCGACTTTTAAACCCAGTCCTAGCCCTGCCGCTCCAGCCGCCACGACTAATCCCGCAGTCCCTGCACCAATTACCACTAGATCGTAAAGATCCGCAGGTTGAGGATTTACCCAATCAAGTGGATGCACATTCGCAATCAAAGCACGATTATATTCATCCACAGGCTGAAGGAAGTCTTCGTAGCGATCGCTTGCATATTGTGGGGATTGAGTCATAATTTGATATTGGTAAGAAAGTGCGCCTAATCTAAATATAGCTTTCCAAGATGGGCTTCGGCTGCGCTCAGCCAGCATAGATCCGTTGCCTGAGCGCAGCCGAAGTCGAAGCCTCTAATTACTCTAGTTGCCTCAAGTCTAACGGGTATACCACCATGCCCATGCAATTAGTACAGCTTGAAGTGGCAAGCGCCACCAACGCAACAAATCTGAATCAGGAATTCCATCAAGTTGGATACGATTAACTGCCATGTTGATATTGGCAGGAAATACGGCAATGAATAGTGCTATCAATCCCCAAGCTGCGGCTTGGCTAACAGGTGGAATAAGTAAGCCAACGCCACCTAAGATCTCAAATACACCACTAATGTAGACTAGGGCAAGGGGATAGGGTAAAAAATCAGGAACTATTTTTACGAAGGGCGCAGGCGTTACCCAATGCAAAGTTCCTGCGACAATCATAAATATCGAAAGGAAGATGCGAAGAACTAATTTGATTGAGAGCATTTACTAGGTACTTTTTAGAAGAGAGTTAATTGCTGTGGTGGTGGAGTCAGAAGATCCCAAGGCAAACTTGGCACGGGAATATTTGCTTTTTCTAACATTTCCTGAAAATATCGGGCGTTATGGGGCGATCGCTCCTCGATCGGACAATGCATAAAAAAATAAACTTGAGTTCCATCCGCTAACCAGTGTTGCAAATGAGTCATCCATTCTTGCCAAAAGCGAATATTTAAATCTTGTTCGGGATGACTGACAAATCGCACAATGCTGAAGGGAGCAGTTACTATCGGTTCTAAAGGCAAATTTGGCTTGCGGCGCTCTTGTTGTACTGGTACGGACAAAGCAGGATCGATTTCGTCACCAAAGGGCAAATCGTAAATAGGACGTGAATCTAGCAATACTCGACCGACACCTAAATTTTGTAGTAGTTTGTTTAAGCGATCGCTATTGGGTGCTTTAAACCAATCAGCATGGCGGACTTCTACGGCGATTTGATAATTCTGAGTCGGTAAAGCTTTGAGGAAATTTGCTAAATCCGTAAAGCTAGCGGGACTATAGCTCGGTGGTAGCTGCACAAACACCACGCCTAAGCGATCGCCAAAACTCGACATTAGATCTAAAAATTGTAAAGCTTGCTCGATGTAGGGCAGTAGTAAGCCGTTATGGGTTAACTGTTTGGGCAATTTTGGGCAAAATCGAAATCCTGTAGATGATTCCTGTGCCCAACGTTCGACAGTTTGGCGATCGGGGATCGAATAAAAGGTCGAATTTACCTCTACGGTCGCGAAGCGATCGCTATAGAGTGGCAGAAATTCAGTTGAGCGGCTCCCTCTGGGATAAAAATCACCTACCCATCCCTTAAAAGCCCAAACGGCACAACCTAAGTAAAAGTGAGTATCCATATACTTTCATAGCGCTTTGCGCTGAGGTAAAACCTATCGCAAAGACCAGAAGAGAGTAGCGGCATGAAGCGCCGCTACTCTCTTCTGGTCTTTTATGTCTTGATACACTTGGGGGCAGCTATACATATTCTTAACAATTATTTGCCTCAAAAGTAAGAAGGGACGCTTAGCGCCCCTCTCTACTTTTACTTAACTTGGCTAAGTAACTGCTTAATTGTTTTGATTAATTCAGGCGGGTGATAGGGCTTAGTCAGATATGCGTCTGCCCCCTGTTTCATACCCCAGTACTTATCAAACTCCTCACTTTTGGTTGTACACATAATTACGGGTACATCCTTCGTAGAGGCATTATTTTTGATCCAACGACACAACTCATAGCCATTCATCCGAGGCATGACAACATCGGTGACAACGAGATCGGGAGTAAAACCTTTCAGCTTTTCCACCGCATCAGCACCGTCATGGGCTTCTATAACATCCAGACCATGCTGTTTTAAATGTGCTGAGACCATCTCCAACACCATCGAACTATCGTCCACTACGAGGACTCTTACCATAACTGCCTTCCTGCTTTTCCAGTTGTGCGTTAGCTTAGATCGTCATAAAGTTTCAATCCCAAAAGGAATCAAATTAGTTTAGAGCGCTCAATTGCTATTGCAATCATAAAATTTCTAAAACCTTAAAAATGAGATAAGGTTAAGAATATTAGCGAATTAACATTAACTGTTTTTTGAGTGTGTCTTTACAGAACTGTTAATCCAACTCTAGCTCATCAATGAAAGTCATCAATGAAAAACATCGATATTGATGACAGTATATCAGAATGCATCTTGGTTAGAGTGCTATGGCAATGGTTACGGTTGAAGGTTTAAGCAAGATTTATAATATAGCTGTCAAAGATTCGGGTCTAGTTGGCACAATCAAGCACTTTTGGCATCGTCAATATCGAGCGATCGCTGCTGTTAAAGATATTTCCTTTGCGATCGAATCTGGAGAGATGGTTGGTTTTTTGGGTCCAAATGGTGCAGGTAAAACCACAACTCTAAAAATGCTGACTGGCTTAATTCATCCGTCATCGGGGGATGTTCGTGTCTCTGGACATATTCCTTTTCAGCGCGATCGCAGTTTTCTCCAAAAAATCACACTGGTCATGGGTCAGAAACAGCAATTGATTTGGGATTTGCCAGCCCTAGATTCACTGAAAATGAATGCGGCTGTATACGATATTCCTGACAAAGTATTTAAACATCGTCTTGGCGAACTGACGGAGATGCTATCGCTGGAAGGAAAACTATCGCAGCCAATGCGAAAATTATCGCTTGGTGAGCGAATGAAAGCGGAATTATTAGCGGCTTTATTGCACCAACCACAGGTTTTATTTTTAGATGAGCCAACGTTGGGACTGGATGTGAATGCTCAGTCCAACGTGCGGGAATTTTTAAGGGAGTACAATGCTCGCTACCAAGCTACGATTTTGTTAACAAGTCACTATATGGCAGACATTACGGCTTTATGTAAGCGTGTATTGCTGATCCATCAAGGTGGCTTGATCTATGATGGCAGTCTTACAGGGCTACAAGATAATTTTGCGCCTTATCGTGAAGTGCGGGTGGAGCTAGCCCAGCCCATTAGTGATGCTCCAAACGGGGATGCGTCCCGCCGTGAAGTTTTACAGAAATATGGCAAAATTCTCAATATTGATGGTCAGGCAGTATGTTTTTTAATTCCGCGAGAAGATTTGACAAAGGTTGTTTCTAAAATTTTGGCGGAACTGGAAGTTCTTGATTTATCGGTCAATGAACCTGCGATCGAAGAAGTAATCGGTCAAGTTTTTCGGGCTGGCAGTGTTGATTATTAGTAGAGGCAATTCATGAATTGCCTCTACTAATGAAAACTAGTTTACTAGGGACGAGCAGTAAAACCAAGAGCCAGATTTTTTTATGGTGCGGCTTCGCCGCACCATAAAAAAATCTGGCTCTTGGTTAAATCGCAGAACCCTTAGTTTACTAATTTAGCGATTTCAGCAACTGTAATCGGTTCATTGGAAGGACTAGGGACATCGACAACGATGAGATATCCCTCGACTTTGCCATTGCCAACGGTGTTTAAAGCATCAAGAATCTTTGGCATATCAGCTTTGAGCAAACTGCCACGATTATCATAGATTTCGATCGCTGAAAGACAACCCAATGTCGCCATCCATTCAAAATTTTTGGCATTGACAACTTTATCTTTGTTGCGGAAAAAGTCGATCGCTGCACCACTGCCATGAATCCGAAATAGCGATCGTCCTGCATTACCAGCCCAATAGCTTTGCTGGATCGGCTGATAGGATCGCCATGTTGGCGGTAAGAGCGCTTGATAGGCTTGCAGATTACCTGTAAATTTACCTTTTTGATTTGGCAAAAAGTTATTAACGCCATCTTCAAAGGGGACAAATAGATTCACTAACGAAAACTGTCCGTAGGCATGAAACGCTTCATCATCAGGCTGTAGCGAAACTCCTTCCATTCGATAAATGCCTTGGGGAGTGCGCCCATTTGTAAAATACCAATCGAGATTACGCAATGACTGGAGCAGCAATGGAGTTGACCACAATTGCTTGCCCTGTTTCATAAATTTCCCATTGCGATCTTTTAGCACTGCTAGACACAAGACATCGCGATTAGGGCGACAGAGAACATACATATGTGCTTGTTGCGGTGCGACTTGCCATTTTAATAAATCTGCTAGTTTCGGTATTGCAGTTAACTTGTCAGACTTTTGAGGACTTTGTAGCCGATCGCTTTGAATTGTTTGAATTGTTGTTTGCAGGTGCAGATCCTGTGACCATTTTGGAAAGCGCTGTTGAACTTTGAGGGTTAGTTTTTCGATTTGAGTGCGGTTGAGACTGTAAGCAGGATCGGTGGATTTGGCTAGGGCTGATAATGCGATCGCCACCCATTGCGGGTCACTACTATAGTCAATGGTGCGTAAAAAATCTTGTTTGAGCTTGCCATAAACTTCAGGTTTGAGTGTGTATAGCTCCATGCCAACCTGCATTGCTGTGTCGATAATTCCCATCTGGGAATTGGTTA
>CAIJEA010000104.1 GCA_903819605.1 uncultured cyanobacterium
CCATAGAACGATGGAAGACTTTCCATCCTCAGCTTGAAGCCGATATTGTCCAAGCGATCGCTCCCGCACAGGTTGTCAAGGTTCGCAATAGCTATGGTGGGACTGGCTTAGATCAAGTCAGAAGTCAGGTTGAGTCAGCGAAAAAACTAATCTCTTAGATAAGGATTTAGTGGCGCGGCTCCGCCGCGCCACTAAAAATCTTTGTTAAATCACATTATGCCCATTCTCGCTTCTCTAATTCAAGTTGCGGTAATAGTAAGGTAGCTTCTATCTGTTCTCTAATAGTGGTTGTGACTTCACAATCACTATTTAGACAATCTAATAGCAATTGATTAGCATCGTAGTATCTCTGTAATACTAGCTGCTGAGAGGGATCGAATTCCCATTGATTGCTAACGTCGCGATGAGTAGCGATCGAATCTTGTAACTGAGTAACCCACGCAGCATAGTTGTTTTTACACCATCTATCAAAATTGCCTTTGGTGTGATTGTCATTGGGTAACTGATTGCTGAGTTGTTCCAATGATTTATGAAATCCTAAATCTACGACCATCCCTAAAATATTGCTAAGGGCAATACCACAAGCATGGACACAGGCAAAGTCTTTGCTCTTATTTAATACACAGTTTTGGAGTAAATCATCTAGAGCCGCATCTAAAAACGCGCCTTGGTTTAAGGTGCAGGCTAGAGCAAAATGCGGAACGAGATGCGGCGATCGGGTCAGCGCTAGATAAAAAGCCCGTTCAGTAGCAGGCTTAGCGTCGGGAGGATTGGACTGTGATTTTTGACTTGCCCATGTCAAAAAGTCCTGTAGATAAGGGTCTTTCGCGACAAGCGCATCAATTTCCTGCTTCATTAGTTCCACTAATCTATCAGCACTGCGAAGCATACTTGCTGTGAGCAAAAAGATTTCCCGCCAGTAAGGATCGGTAATATGATTCACGAGTCCTTGCAAAGAGTTCCCTAATGACTGGAGATTGTGACTAGCAACAATTTTGCGTGCAGTGAAATATTCTTGCAATGCCAAATAGGAGAATGAAAAAATCCCACGCGCCCGCTCCGCTAAAAGTCCATGTTGCGATTCGATCGCCCTCAGTAATGCTGAACTTGCTAGTTGGATTTCTTCGGGATCGTTGCTGGCATTGGGAAGATTTTGCACATAATCGCTGATATGTTGCTCAATTACACCTTCCGCAAAAAAGTACTGTCCTTTTTCAAAGGTAGCTGAGGCAATCTGACTCAACAATTTGAGCTTTTGCGGCAACAAGAAGCCTCGATACACTTGATCTCTCTCAATTCCTCTGGCTTCATCCCATTTCCCTAACAGCAAATCCATGCCTTGCTTATAAAATTCTGCTTGTTTAAGCGGAAACTTGTCTTGACGATGAAAGATAGAACAAGCTAGATGTAAAAACAGCGGTGTGGTGATTAGTCGCCGAAATTGCCAATTTTCTGGTAATTCCAACTTTTGCATAAATTGAATTGAACTCGCTATTCCATCTACTGCGTTGGTTTTACTAAATTCGACAAACCATTTTTGGGCAAAAGTAGTGATTTGCGTTTCGGTAAAAGGAGCAATTTCTACATCGGTAAATCCTTGCAGTGATAGTTTTTGTGAAGCTGTACGGCAAGTTGCCACAAACTGATTTCGATGGTATTTCTCACAAAATCGACGGATTTCATTTAAAACAATATGTTCATCCGCTTGGATAACTTCATCCATGCCATCAATTAAGAACAGTACTTTTCCGCCTTGCAAGAGTTTCTTAATGGTTTCTAGCTGCGTAATATCTGAAATAATAAACTCTTGATGAATAAAGTCTAAAAAATTGGCATGATGATTATCGCGATAACTTTCGGCAAAATCTCGCAACTTGATAAAGATTGGAACTTTATCTGTCCCAAACATCCCACGATTACATTGGATAGCAAGATACTTGAGAAATGTAGTTTTACCAGAGCCAGGTCTGCCCAATACTCTTAGTCTGCTATATTTCTCGATCGCTTGCATTCCCGTAATTTGACTTTCTGCGATTTTGCCCAAGCCAAAGCGATCGATGTCTTCTGGAGATAGCTGATTGAGGGCAGAGATTTCTAGCCATTGCTGACTGGGGACTTGCTCTAAAATGTTTACGTCAATATAAATCTGGTCAATGGAAACAGGACGATTAATATCAAGTAGCTGTAAGATCCCGCATTGGTGATTAATTTTTTCTAGACGTTGCGATCGCACGACTTCCACTAGAGCATCCAGATTTAGAGAAGCCACCTGCGTATCTAGAATAGTTCCATCAGTAGATTTCTCAATGTATTCCGAAGGTGGATCGATGGAAATGTCGCGCCAATCTAAATCTAATCTTGTGCAAATCTCAAAGAAAGTGTAGCGCTCAATTGCTTGCCCAGCAAAGAAACGCCAAATCGGTTGTCTAGTTTTGACTCCAACTTCGTTTGCTAAATATTCCTGAGTCCATCCTTTGGCGGCGAACTGATGTTTAGCGGTTTTGATCCCTAATGGTGATGCTCGTAGCGAACGCTTTGCCATAGGATTAATTAGCTCATGTATATTTATGAATAAATAAGCTGTACAAAGAGCCACTAAAAATTCGTATTAAAAATGTGAATTTTTAGTGGCTCTTTGTAATTAACTCAAAATCATAGTAGTCGTGACATTGCCGATTGTTAGTTTACTGTAACAATTTATTTATATTTCGTTATAAACTCGTTTAATGTATAATAACTTCACAAACTTATAAATTTTCCAACCGTTCGTCTTAGATTTTGCTCTTCGCACTTGTGAATTCAGTTGCTAAACGCTTCTCTTGTTCATCACTAAAATTGCTCTGAATTTTATCGGACATATCGTTCTCTTCGTCATATATATGCTGACGAGCCGCACTTATTAAACTCTCCGCTATGATTTTAAATTCTTCTATATAAGAAGGATTTAGCTCCTTTTCTTGTCCTGTCAGTTCTAGGGTGCTAAATGCTTCCATAATGATTTGAAACCCGCATTTAAATGTAGGGGCAATTCATGAATTGCCCCTACATTTCATTCTTTTGCGTAAGTCCTACGATTATCAAAGTTGACAGTATGCAAAGGCGCGATCTCAATATCTTCACCCACTACCAGCGCTGCTTTGTGAACTAAAATTCCTGCGATCGCCTGAATATGGGTAATTAGTTCATGTTCTACAACCTTCTCAAATAAACTTAGTTCTGAACTTGCTATTTGCTTTCTAGATAGCTCGATCAACTTCATTACCGTTGATTTAGGCTCTACCTTGATGCCATGCTGAACAATTACTAAATCGATAATCCTCAAGTTCTTAAGAGGGGAGAAGAATTTAATTCTCCCCTCTTAATTAAAGGCTTAATGTTTAAATGCTGATGCTGCACGATCCCAAGCATCCTTTACCGCATGTCTGGCTTTTTCCCAAGGGAGATCGCTAGTCTGATTCGCTTCGTAATCACGTCGCAAATCTGTCTCAATCTCGCTGTAAGTGCGACCACTATGGGCATAGCGATCGTAACCTTCATAACCAGTGCGATAAGCGGGTTGATAGTCTTCGTAGATTGTGTTTTCCTCAATATAAGGACGAGAAATATAGTTCTCACGCCAATGATTGTCTTCAAAACTAGGATTCAATTGCTCAGCAGTATCCTTACCCGCTAAACCTCCCACTACCGAGCCAATTACAGCGCCAACAACGGCTCCAACTGGACCGCCAACCACACCACCGACTACTGTCGCTACGGCTCCAGCACTTGCGGCTCCGACTCCAGTTCCCATTGGATGCGCTCCAGGCTCTCCAGACAGTGGATCTCGATTAGCATCGTTCTGATCGATATTTTTTAGGGCTTCATTCATATTACTTTCAACAAGTTTCGGTTTTTTAGGATTTAAGTTTGTATGACTTCCTAGTGGCATAATGTCTTCCTTAGATTTATATTGTGCTTTTAATTTTGCACAGTTTCTATACTTCTTATAACATTTGTATTAAGTTGATTTACTGGATATTTCTACTTGTTGATTACATTTGTTGTAACGATTTAAATAGTTTTCAAACATCTTATACAATTCATCCAAATTCTCTAAGCTTGCTTATACATTATTTCTAACGTTAATGTGTAAAACTAGTTTTTATAAATAATTTTTCTGATTGATGTTTCACTCATCAACACAAATTAAGCTTGATATAACAGCTCTGTATTTCAATTGGACTTGTACTGGGTGAAACATGGTGTGGCTAGATTGCCGTAAATGCTTGTCAGATTTGCATCCTAGAATAGTCTGACTAAAAAGCTGTATCAGTTAAATTTACAGCCAATTAAAAATTAGGAGATGCAAAATTATGCTTTTCCACGAAAAAGAACCTATTCATACTGTCAAAATTGACAACAACGATCTTCTTTATTCTCAATTCCCGTTAGAAAAGTCTGATGAAGATACTGGAGATATACCTGCTGATTAAATGCTAGTCAAATGCTAAATAAGTGTTGACAAAGTATTGATTTGGGTGAAACAAAAACTAATTTATAAACTTAAATTACTAACAATCAATCGATTAAATATAAATAGGAATAAAAGTCATGATGGTAGCGCAACAAAATAAACGGGCGATCGGTACTTTCTCTAATCATGCAAATGCTGAAATAGCTTTGCGAGAATTAAAAGATAGCGGCTTTTCTATGGATCGGGTTTCCGTGGTTGGACATGATATCAATCACAATAACGGTATGTCTGGAGCAGAAGTAAGCGATCGCGTATCTTCTAATCTAGGCGAAGGCAACAGGGTGGAAGCTGGTGCTGCTACTGGAGCTGTTACTGGTGTTGCAGTTGGCGGACTTACTGGCTTATTGGTGGGCTTGGGTATGGTCGCGATTCCAGGAATCGGTCCAATAATGTTTGCTGGTGCTGCCGCAACAACATTGGCAACTACATTGGCTGGTGGTGCGATCGGAGCGACAGCAGGTGGATTAGTTGGTGCATTTGTTGGTATGGGCATTCCTGAAGACCTCGCTAAAGCCTATAGCGATCGCCTCGATCGTGGTGACTATCTAGTGATGGTAGAAGGTTCTGAGGAAGATATAAAAAGTTCACAGGCTATCCTTCATCACCGTGGCATCAGTCATTGGGGTATCTATGACGATAATCGAGATGTTCGCGCCAATCATTCTGTTATAACAGGCGATCCAAATCTATAGCCTTAATCTACAGCGACTTGCCCTGTAATCGAGGATGTACTGCGCTATGCACAGTACATCCTTAACAAAAAATTTAGTACTCCTAATTCAAGTTAATTGAGATTGAGATGAATAGAAAAATACTTGCTTCATTTTTGATGAGTTTGTTAGTTGTCACTGTTGGCGCTTGTTCTGACGCTAAGACTACTGCCGATGCTCCCAATACGACCGATCAAAAGGCTCAGACTCCTAGTGCCCAAAGTACGGAAATGGCTAAAGATGATGCTCAGAGCACTACTCGCGCTAAACAGTTAGATGCGGACATCCGAGCTAAGGAACAACGAAATAATGCTATGGGTAATCCGTCAAATCGTAATGATAGCGATATCGCTAGCGAAGTGCGAAGTAAACTAGAAGCGAATATTCCGAATGGAAATCTTACGGTTTCTTCCAAGGATGCAGTTGTAACCGTATCAGGTACTGTTTCTAATTTAGAACAGCTTACTAAGATTGAAAAGTTGGCGATGGAAATTAAGGGAGTGAAAAGTGTCTCTATCAATGCAATAGTTGCAGCTAAGCCAAATTAGTTAAAATCAAGACCCAAATAAAGGCGGTGCTTCGCACCGCCTTTATTTGGGTCTTATGTCCAAAGCAAAACTTGCATTGCCATAGGATTTTTTGTGCGGTTATAAATTGTTAGGAAATATATGTCTAGACTTAGAAAGAAAAATAATTCCGCTTTTTACACTGCTTTAGGTATGGTTGTAGCTGCTGTCGGCGTTATGGCATTGGTATACTTTGGAGGAATTAACTTTAGTTCTAATTCTGGAAAAGAATCTAAAGCCAATACTAACTCTATCAACCAATCTGTAAAGGCTCAGTGATCGGCAACGAACTAAGTTACTGAATCAGTTTGTATGGCTTTCTTAACAAGATAAGAGGATATTTGAGAAACGCTAACTTTTACCTGAATTACTATGAATATTTACGCTTCTTACAACGCTTTGCGCTCAAATCCAAACTAGGAACAAATTTTGAAAGTGTTGCTAAGCAACACTTTCAAAATTTGTTCTTGTGATTCGTTCGATC
>CAIJEA010000105.1 GCA_903819605.1 uncultured cyanobacterium
CCCCCCCCCCCCCCCCCCAACTCTCTTCTGGGTTTTGCTTTTGTCCAAACATAACTGGCTACTGCTATATAATGCACTCAAAAAGACGTTAAAAAAACTTTCATGCACGATCAGATTCGTCCGCGTCGCAAAGGCTTCTGGCATTTTTGGCAAAGGCTTTTTAGCAAGCAAATTCATGGTCGCATTTGGCAAAAGGCGATCGCTTGGCTGCTGGCAGGTTCATTCTTGTTTGTCTTAGCTGCTTGTGAGCCGATCCCAGAGCCTAATCAATCGAGTATTGGTAGTACCAATCGACTCAAAACTGTTATGAGTCGGGGCAAGCTGGTTTGTGGCGTAAGCGGTGAGCTACCAGGATTTAGCTTTGTGAATAAAGAAGGCAAATATTCAGGACTAGATGTGGATGTTTGTCGGGCGATCGCGGCGGCTTTGTTTGACAATCCTGATGCGGTACAATTCCGCAACCTTAATGCTAAGGAGCGCTTTACGGCTTTGCAGTCGGGTGAAATCGATGTGTTGAGCCGCAATACTACATGGACTTTGGGACGTGATACTGGCTCGCGTCTTGCCTTTATGCCTGTGGTGTTTTATGACGGACAGGGCGTAATGGTGCGGAAGGATAGCAATATTAAGGCGATCGGCGATCTCAAGGATGCTGATATTTGCGCTCAAACAGGAACTACTACTGAGCAAAATCTTGCTGACCAGATGCGTAAGCGAAATCTTGCCTATAAACCTGTGGTTTATGAAGATGTAAATGCAACCTTTAATGCTTACCAGTCAGGTCGTTGTAAAGCGATTACCGCCGATCGCTCGGCACTAGTAGTCCGACGCACTAGACTAGCCGATCCTGATAATCATGTGGTTTTAGATTTTGTGATATCTAAGGAACCACTAGCACCTGCGGTGGCTGATGGTGACTCTAAATGGGCAGATATTGTCAAGTGGATTATATTTTCAGCGATCGAGGCAGAAGATTTAGATATTTCCTCGGCTAATCTAACAACTCAACTGCAAAGCAAAAATGCTGATATTCGTAGGTTTTTAGGCATTGATGGCAGCTTGGGCAAGGATATGGGTGTTAGCAATGACTTTACGGTGAGAGTAATCAAGCATGTTGGCAACTATGCCGAAATATACGATCGCAACCTCGGCAAAGATAGCCCTTTCCAATTGCCACGCGGACAGAATGAACTCTGGAAAAATGGCGGATTAATGTACGCACCGCCATTTCGTTAATCTTAGTCCCTCTCCCGCAGGGAGAGGGGTTGGGGTGAGGGCTAATTTACCAGCCAAAGATGGAAGCGATCGCAGGTTGTGCTGTCGGATGGCTATCAACTTCACTCGCAACATTATTTTCTTCATCAATGAGTTCTTCGGTGCAGAATGTTGCTGTACTAAACCCCCCGAATTGCTTTACTGTGCTTGCTCGCATCCGCACATTTGGGGTAGGAAACCAAAAGCGCTCGTAGGAACTCATGGAAGGATAATCGGTAATCAGGACAAGAGCCTCTTCATCATCAATTTCGTAACGACCGATTACGGGCATGATTTCGGCATAGCCACGTTCGCGCAATAACTTACCCTTGCGTCCTGTCTCGTCATCTGGCACGAGCGAAAAAACTGTTTCCCCTGCATGATTGGCTTCATCTTCCTTATCCCATGCCATAGTGCCATCCCATTTCACATAGGCTCCACCGATCGCTGTTGCTGGATCGACTTCATGCATTTGGCAAATTTCAATTACCTTGGGATCGTCAGCATTAAGCGGTTTAACGTAAATTTCAGAGCCACCTTTTTCAGCACGACGAAATGCTAGGTGATGAGTAGTACGTTGCGATCGCCAGCGTCCAGCACTTTTTTGAAAAAATTCTAATGCGTTCATAATTTCCGCAAATCTGTTTGTAATAGCAATATTTTATTTATTCCTATTATGAAACTGATTGTGGATTTTTCATCGTCATCTCGCAGGCGTTTTATAGCTATAAACCCAGAAGCGAGTTGCAACGCAACTCTCTTCTGGGTTTATAGCTATATGGGTCTTACGATCGCCATAAAGTTTGCGACTTTAGCTAAATCTTTATCACCTGCGGCAAGTTCTACGCCACTGGATACATCTAGACCATCGGGACATACTTGGGCGATCGCCTTGTCAACATTTTCAGGTGATAGTCCTCCTGCTAACCACCAAGGACAAGATGGACGAAAATCGCGCAGCATTTGCCAGTCTAGAGTTTTGCCAGTACCGCCTGCCATTTGTGGATCGTAGGCATCGAGTAAGATCGCATCAACCACGGCACTGAAAAGTTTTGCTTGTTCTAAACCTGCTTGATTTTTCACTCGCAGTGCCTTAATTAGCTTGATGTTTGGATTGATTTTGTCTAGCAGCGATCGCGCTTCACGACAGAAATCTGGAGATTCATCGCCATGGAGTTGCACCGCAGTGAGTCCACCTTGCTTAACGGTTTGGCAAATTTCAAGCACAGTAGAATTGAGGAATACGCCGATCAAATCTAGCTGACGAACATCTAGGCGATCGCTTAGATCGCCTAGATGTTCGTTAGAATTTGTTAGCTTAGAGGTGATGTGGTTAATCGTCGATGTATTTACATATCGTGGTGAAGAAGGTACGCAAATAAAACCAAGGGCATCGGCTCCCATTTGAGCGATCGCTTGAGCTTGATCGAGTTTCGTAATGCCACAAATTTTGATATACATACACAAGAACCATCACCACATTTCATGACCAAGTATTCATCCTATCCAACTACTGCGACTACTCCCATGCATTTCCCCCAGAAATTAGTTACTAAATTCATTACGAAATTTTCCGCTGGTTCTGCCGTCGTCGCGGCGATCGCGATCGCTTGCAGCACTCCCACTATGCCAGCCCGCGCCGCCCTCTTTGATGGACCCGTCGATCGCTTACCATCGATTGAGCGTGATTCCTTGCGTAAGGGGCAAACTGTAGTAACGGGTGATAAGGGTAAATATGTGGCACGGGTTCTGGTCACTGCTTCCCCTGATGCTGTTTGGCGGGTTCTCACTGACTATGCCAATCTCTACAAGTTTATTCCCAATATGACCTCTAGCAAGATCCTTGAGAGTTATGGCAATCGCAAGGTGATTGAGCAGGTAGATACGCGCCAAGTCTTTGTAGTTTCCATCGTTTCCCGTACTAAGCTTGCGATCGAAGAAACCGATCGCAAACAGATTGATTTTCGTCTGATTGATGGCGATCTTGCCAAAATGGAAGGATATTGGAAAATCGAGCCTGTTTCCGCTGTGCCAAATCGTCCCGCAAATCAAATTTTGATTACCTACACTGTCAATGCTCAGCCGAATGATGGAACGCCTACTGATGCTTTCTATGGAATTTTCAAAGATGCTTTGAATGATACTTTGCAGGCGATCAAAAACGAAATCAAAAGCAGAGGCTAGTGAACCTATAACAACTCACTGTAAGTCTCTTGCCCTCATAGCTGTAGAATCTTTCGCAACCCATCGGCGATCGCCTGCACAGGGCTAAGCAATTTCGCAGCTTTGCTAACAACTTTGAGGATTTTGTCGATCATTAAACCAATCACGTCGCGATCTTCTTCTTTGTTGTTGGCAAGCTTGCCAATCGTATCCAAATATTGCAAGGCTTTTGTTCTGTCTTCTTCTACTAATTCGGTGGATTCGCTAATTGCTTTTTGTAGTTCAGTAAGGAGATCGGCAAGCTTTGGTGCTTCGGGGGTGTCGCTGTCGCGGAGTTGTTGAATTGTAACGGTGACAGTACCGCTAATGTCTCCACCTGCAACTGTTACGCCTGTCATGTTGCCGTCGGATTTTAGAGAAATATTTTGATTTTTGTCAGACATGGGATCTCCTTTAACTTGTCCAATAATGATTTTATCGTTAGATTTGGTTGCTTGGGTTTTCGCAATTTCTGTTAAGTCTCCATGTGATTTCTCTAGCCAAGCAATTTGCTTATCCTTCTGGGCTTCGACAGCTTTTAAAGTTTTGACTTCACCTTCTAACAATGTGACTTTACGGTTTAAATCTCTGATTAATTGATTATCTTCAGGATGAAGGCGTTTGTAAATGTCATAAGATTCTGAAAAATCAGCATGGAGTTTGCTCTTATCAGCATCAGGATTAAGAACGTCGTAACTTCTTTTTAGAGCATCTTTGTTTTGACCGAGAAATTTGGTTTGGTTAATAGATATTTCTACTTCAGGATTCTTCTTGAGCATTTGCTGCATTGCATACTGAAAAGCGCTGAAGTTAATTTCATTCTTAAATAGAAAATCAAGTGTATTAGTAAACTCGCCAACTAAGAGAGCAAAGTCACCTTCAGCAAATTCGCCACTAGCAGGTTTGCGTTCCTTTCCTGCTTCGTCGATGTAAACGTGAGTACAAATTACATTCTCAAATTTGGTCTCAGGATTAATACCCCAATTAGCGATCCTTACGCCAGTTAGAATTGCTTCTGAGAAATCAGTTCCTAATGCTTGCGAGTTACTAAGGTCAGCATTAGTAAGTTTTGCATTACGCAGATTGGCTCCATTAAAATTGGCACTTCGGAGAATGGCATCGACAAGATCGACATTTTGTAAATATGAGTTGCGAAAGTCTAATGATGTATAGTTTTCACCTCTACCCTTGTCAGGATTGCGGCATAAGTAGCGAACTTGATCATCTTCTAGATTCTTTGGTAACTTGCAAAGATAGAACTCTGCTCCTTGCCAATCAATCAAGTCACAGTTAGCTTTTGTGAAGTCTGTAACTCGTAATCGAGCATTAACAAACTTTGCCTCAGTCAAATCTGAACCTCGAAAGTCTGTACCTGTTGCACCTTTAATAGTTTCGATCAATTGTTGTAGCAAATACCAAGCAAAACCAAGTAAAATTAAGCTTACAAAGCTGTTTGTAATTCCTAAAGAAATTTTACCAGCAAGAAATGCTGTGTAGGCTTGCCCCGCAACCGCACCCGCACCCGCAACCGCAACCGCAACCGCAACCGCAACCGCAACCGCAACCGCAACCGCAACCGAAA
>CAIJEA010000106.1 GCA_903819605.1 uncultured cyanobacterium
CCCCCCCCCCCCCCCCCCAACTCTCTTCTAGGTTTTATGCAATTTTTCCATGGGCGATCGCCCAAGTTTGATCTGCCATCGAGTCAAGCTCTTCAGGATCGTGGGTTACCACGAGGATGGTCCAGTCTTTTTTTAGTTCTTGCAATATCCCAAGAATTTGTTTACGCATCGACCAGTCTAAGCCTGCGGTTGGTTCATCTAGCAATAACAAACTAGGCTGACGGATTAACTGCACAGCAAGAGCTAGTCGTCTTTGCTGTCCACCGCTAAGAGACTGCGGTGAGTTACTAGGATTAAGATGACTCAAACCCACCGAACTCAGCGCCCCTTGAATGCGATCGCCATCAAGATCGATATGCCCCAATCTTAATTCCTCTAGGATCGTACTACCGCAAAAATGGCGCTCAGGAAATTGAAATACTAGTCCACATATTTGCTGCAAATGTTCGGGTGAAAGTTCTTGAGATTTCCAGTAGATACCACCACTAGACCATTCCACAAATCCCGCTAAAATTTCGAGTAAGGTACTTTTACCAGAACCACTGGGACCAACCATTAAACCAAGTTGACGATCTTTTAATTCAAACGATATATTTCTGAGAATTGGTTCAGGCGTTGCAGGGGGATGATAGCTAAGGTTTTGAAGAGACAGCATAAAAATTTGCAAGTCAGAATAGAGCAGGATTGCTTTCCTATTCTAACCTCCCAATTTAGCTAGTTCTTGGCAGGCAACTTGATATTGCTGCTCAATTTCTTTTAATAATTCAGGCAATCCTTCCTTTTCGCCTCGCTTACCTTTAAGTTCAGCTTCTAAACATAGCTTACCCAATATCCTCGCGCCCAAAATATTACTACTTCCTTTTAAAGTATGCGCGGTATAACTGACTTCTGGTAGATCGTTATTGTCGATCGCTTTTTGGAGGTTTTGCAAGAGAACAGGTGCTTCTTCCGAAGTAAATAAATGAATCATGCGTCCAATTAATTTGGGATTAATCTGTTCAAGATTCCTGATTGCAGCCCGATCGATAACCGAAGGAGGGAGAGATTGTCCAATCTTTGGTTTAGCAATCACTTCCCCGTCAGTTTGATTTCCTAAAGTCCATTTTTCAATTGTGCGCTGGAGAGAGTCCATCATAATCGGCTTACTGATGTAATCATCCATTCCTGCCCGCAAGCACATCTCGCGATCGCCTTGCATAGCGCTGGCAGTCATCGCAATAATCGTTGGACGTTCATAGCCTGTATGTAGCTCATGCCAATGATTAACTAGATAGTCGGCGGTTTCTAAACCATCCATTTCTGGCATCTGTACATCTAGTAATAGTAAGTCGTAATGGTTAACCTGTAGGGCTTCAAGAACTGCTAAGCCATTATCCACAACGTCAGGTTGATAACCCATCTTAATCAGCATCGCCATTGCTAATTCTTGGTTAATCAAATTATCTTCCGCTATCAAAATCTTCAATGGCAAGCGATCGCCCAGCCTGCCTAGATTATCAATCCCTTTATTCATTGCATCTTGCAATGTATAAGCTGGCTGTTCTTTAGCAATTTGTGTAGTAACTGTAAATGAGAAAATAGAACCCTGTTCGGTCTTACTTTCAACTTGAATCTTCCCGCCCATAATTTCTACCAATTTCTGGCAGATCACTAGACCTAAACCAGTACCACCATATTTACGTGAGGTAGAAGCCGTTGCTTGGGAAAATGGCTGAAATAGTCTCTGCATTTGCTCATCACTAATGCCAATCCCTGTATCACTAACGGAAAATAATAATTGGAAAGGACGATCGGGTATAGGAACTTGATCCGAAGCCAAGCGTACTCCAATTTTTACCGAGCCTTTTTCTGTAAATTTAAGGGCATTAGATACAAGATTTAATAGGATTTGCCTTATGCGTGTCACGTCACCAACTATAAATGGTGGAACATTAGACTGCATACTAACTTCAAACTTTAGCTTCTTCTCTTTAGCTTTGACTAGCTGAACATCATAAATATCACGCACAACCGCCCTTACATCTAGAGGAGCATTTTCTAATTCCAATTTACCTGATTCGATTTTTGAAAAGTCCAAAATATCGTTGATCACCGAAAGCAGCATTTCGCCGCTTACTTGGATCGTCCGCACATATTTTGCC
>CAIJEA010000107.1 GCA_903819605.1 uncultured cyanobacterium
GGCGGAGCCACGCCACAAAAAATCTGGTATTAGACCTGTCGGGAAATAAAAATTATTGTTGGAAAGGGCTTCCGTCATTAGTGTATCTTTAAGCAGTCTTTAAATAGAAGTTTCGCTCTAGAAGATTAGATAAAAGTGCAAATTGTCACTATCTAATCTTCTGAATTGGTAAAATACTAACTCCTACAGGAAGATGAACTATGACTTCTTCTTAAAGAAAGGTAAAGCACCTTTCAGTAATTCGAGAACGCTCTTATCTTCTAAATTATTTACTTTTTCCCCATCTATAGGATATTTAAAATCTAGAAGAAGCACAATACGAGTTTGGGAACCTCGATTCCATGCTTCATGCTCTGTGGTGTCATCAAATACGAGTGTCTTTCCCTCTTGCCATCCTCGCGTTTCATCCCCAACCCTCAACGCGCAACCATCACAACCAATCAATCCTAAATGACAGCGCAATACGCCATCAGGATAACCCGTGTGAGGCTTAATATGTGTTCCCACCTTGAGCGAAGAAAAACCTGCGGTGACGAGATTGGGAATTTGCTCGACTAGTTTAGTTGTTTCGGGGCAGAGTTGACAATTTTTGTCTAGCTTCATTCCAAAAGCGTATAGACCGAATATATCCCATCCATCTTTGTAAAGATGCTTCTCTGGCCATTCGACAAAACTGCGATCGCTTAGATGTTCGAGTTCATTGCGGATAGTGAGCCAATTGGCTTCTAAGTTTGCAGTAAAGGGAAAATCTTGAGAATTTTTATACATGTTTATCCAAGAGAGGCGATCGCCTGACTATCAATTACACTAGTGACATCGATTAATTCTGCTTCAAAACTGACTTGGGCACGATTAGTTTTACCTCCGACATAAAGGCGATCGCCAACCTGTAAAGCCCATACCTGTGAGTGACTGATATAACTCATCACCACCCCTAACATCAACAAGCCAAATCCAGTATAAACAATCGGAATTCCTGGGTCGGCTTTAATTTGTAAGCCCGTACTACCGATAGCTTCCTTTAACGTAAAGGTAATGCCATTGACCTCGGCACTACCATTGGTACGAACTGTAGTAAGCAATTTCCCTTTTTCGTCATAGATTAAGAAAGTCCCCTGTAAATCTGGCGTGATTAAGGTAATTCCTGCACTCAGATCTGGCTTCGTAGGAATCCATGTCCCCCAAACTTGACGACCGCCATTCTGAGATTCTAACTTGTTGACTGGCAATTGTAGAATCGGACTATTGTTAAGTGTAAAGCGCACCGCATGAATATCCCAGTTAGCTTGATAAAAGCTAACACCCTTGTACTTAAGTGGTTTATTCACATGAATAGTTTGGCGATCGACTTCCTTCCCATCTTTATCCAAAACGGACAAGTCTGAATAGAACTGATCGATACTTCCCTTGGGCGTGTAATCAATCCAAAAGCGATTGACTCGCACAGACCAGTCTTTAGGAACTTGGGAAGCAGACCAAGCTCCTGCTTCAGTAATATTTTTTACTTGAAAAGTATCACCACTAGGAACCATTTCCTGCGCGATGAATCCAGTCAGCGATCCCCAGATCGAACCAACTAAAACTAATAGCATACTCGCATGGACAACGATTGGTCCAATCTTACCAACCAGACCTTTACGGGCATAAAGGCGATCGTCGGCTTGATAAACCTTATAATTTTTACTTTGCAACGACTGCGCTAGATTAGTCAAATTACCGCCGATAATTTCGGTCGCAAGGGGAAGTTTCGCAAAACTTTGGGGCTTAGTGTAATAGAACCAACGTTTAGAAGCCTTGAGAATTGGTAACTGTCGATTGAAGGTACAGGCAGTGAGACTTGTCCCAAACAAAATCAATAATGTGAGAAACCACCAACTACCGTAAACATGTTCTAAGCCGATCGCCAAAATAACTTTGTACGATAAAAATCCAAACAGGGCTGGATGTTCAGGATAATTTTCGCGATAAAAATCGATGGTTTGCCCCTGCTCGATCACTGTGCCAAGGATACTGAATAGGGCAATTAATAATAATAAGGCGATCGCTACTTTGAGATTAGCAAGGAGCGCCACCACCTGATGCCGCCAGATTTGCTTTGCTTGGAATCGGATTTGTTGAAACACGTCACGTCTATGGTTACTACTTCCAGACTCGATCTTAGCTTAGGGACGCGCAGTAAAATAAAGAACCAGTTTTTTGTGGCGCGGCGGAGCCACGCCA
>CAIJEA010000108.1 GCA_903819605.1 uncultured cyanobacterium
ATGCTTGGGTTGAAAGATGTAAAAGTCTAGTTAAGAACTTTGACAGAACTTTGACAGAACTTTAGTCAATGCTAATGCTAGACTCAAGCTTTGCTTTATCAGGCTTATGCTGAAGCGCATTGCTAATCCTTCCTAAGATATCAAATGGGTTCTATAGGTCAAGAATGTTTATTAAGCCCAGTCATCTTGTCCTTCATCTTGTGCCATATAAACTTTACCGATCGCGTGAATGGCCCTAGTTTTAGCGAATAATGCTTCCTCAGAAAATTGCCAGTTATTTAAAACTTTTATAAGATCTGACTGAATATCTCGCGCTCCCACAAAATCTTTATACCTTACTGTTAATCGCGCAAGTTCCGCAAGATCTCGATTGCTTGGCGTATTTTGCATCAACAAATCATTAAGTATTTGTCGATCTTTAGTGTATTGAGGATGCCTTTGATCTTTTATTTCTGCCATAAACTCAAACAGAAAGGTGGCGCTTAGCGCCACCTTTACTAGTTCCTCAAAATGACTACTTCATCACCAGTTACAGGACTACGTGCAATCAGATGATTTTCAGCGTCGGCAACCAATAGCTTCTTGAAATTCAGCGATCGCGATCGATTTTGGAGATCGGTAACCAATTGAGTTTGCTTACTAGGTTCTAATTGATACCAACCATCGTTAAGCGCTACAATCAAGCGTCCGCGCTTAAAGTTAGTCTGTACCGATCCCAGCAAAGCTTCTCCATACTGGTTTGCTACTTCCGAAACTTGGGTTTGGATTTTGGCGATCGCAATTTGTTCAGAAGTTAAAGGAACGTCACCTCGCTCTGGCTTCACCAAATCATTTACAGAAGGTGGTTTCTTTTGCGTGACTTTGCTCATGGGTGCTGGAGTTGCCGCAACTTTCTTGATATTTTGGCTATGGGCATGGGATGGCTTGAGAATGATCAATAGCGAAAATAGTGTGACTAAAGCCACTGTCCCCGCTCGCTTATCGAGAATCCGTTTCACTTCATCGGAGAGTGGAACCTGTACGGCAATACCGCTGATTGAGCGCCAGATTGGAGCAGTAGCTGTAACCGTCTTTTTCCAAGCGTCATTTTGCTGTAGCTTTTCCCAAGAGTTAACTAGGGAAGGCGTAGCAGCAGCTTTCGTCGATGCTTTTTGCCAAGCATTGGTGGCGATCGGATCGAGTTTGTCTACAGAAAATTGCAAAAACGACAAAACTTTTGGTGTAACTTGCTCTTTGACAAATTTCCAAGCAATTCCAAATTCTTTCTTGACCTGTTCAACTAATTCAGAACTAGGTTCAGTCGAGGCGTTTAACAAAGCCGCCGCTTCACCCGTCGAATCCAATGTTGTTTCAGTCTCTAAACTTTGCTGAAGTTTTGTTAAGGCGACAATCAAAGCGGCGATCGCTTTAGCAGAGATTGTACGTCCCGTCTTCAAAGCTTTATCCAATGTAGGATTTGTGGAGCCAGCAATTGGCGTTTCATTATCGGTTGTAGCCAAATCTGACGTAGTTAGCTTAGTTTGCAGGTTACGCAGTGCAGGCAGCAAACTTTTAACCAGCTTAAGTAATAGCGCTTGCAACTGAGGCTGTGTCTTTGTCCAAGCTTGCCCAACTTGCTTAGAAACGCCCTCAATTACCTCTTTAGTTTTGTTCTCTGTCACATCTGCCTCCTGTCACAATTCACACGATTGCCATGTAAAGTATCACAAATTTATGCTGTGAGATTAACATATCTTGAGTTGTTTCTCAGCATTAAAGTCTAGAAAGTAGAGTTAGCACTTCGTACCATCTCTACTTTTGATCATACTTTCTGGGAACTCTATTGCGATAGATCCATAGTTGGTATAGTTAACTAAGTTTCATTAATTATTTCTTATCATTGCTTTTCTAACTTTTTTCATCTGTTCAAATATCACCTAAATATCATGCGTATTCTCGCTCTAGCTTGGGAATTCCCACCTCGCATTGTTGGAGGAATTTCTCGTCACGTAGCAGAGCTATATCCTGAAATTGTCAAGCTCGGACATGAAGTTCATTTGATTACTGTGGCAGTTGCTGATGAGCCACTTGAAGAGATTGTGGATGGGATTTATGTATACCGCGTTCCTGTCTCACCTGACAATGACTTTTTTAAGTGGATTGTCCAGATGAATGAAAATATGCTGAGATTTGCAAGATTGCTTTTGTTAGAGAAATCAATGGACTTGATCCATGCCCATGATTGGCTTGTAGAAGAAACGGCGATCGCGCTAACTACAGAATTTCAGATTCCTCTAGTCACCACTATTCACGCGACAGAATATGGACGCTGTCACGGAATTCATAATGATACGCAAAACTACATTCATCAAAAAGAAATTCGGTTGACTCAAGCCTCTCAAAGAGTGATTGTATGTTCTGAGTACATGCGTGACGAGCTAAAACGTGCGCTTGATTGCCCACCAGAAAAAACTGACGTAGTTTACAACGGTCTGAGCGTAGAACGTTGGCAAAAAATCACTGATGCTCATCATCTTGACTTCGATCGCTCTGCTCTAAAAGATCAATACGCATCACCTGATGAGGCGATCATCTACTATGTCGGTCGTATTACCTATGAAAAAGGCATTTATGTACTTCTCAATGCCATGCCCAAGGTGATTGCCGCAACAAACGATCGGGTGCGCCTTGTGATTATTGGTACTGGTGATGCTTACTCGATCTTGTTGCAACGTCAAGCTTGGGACTTAGGGATTTACCATAAAGTGCTTTTTACAGGTTTCATGGCAGATGCGGATTTTTGGAAGTTTCAGACGATCGCTACTTGTGCAGTCTTTCCTAGCCTATATGAGCCATTTGGGATTGTCGCGCTTGAAAGTTTTGCCGCAGAGATTCCAACCGTTGTTTCCGATACAGGTGGGTTGCCAGAAGTTGTACGTAACGGTGTTACTGGGGTCGTAACAAGAGCTAACGACACAAATTCTTTGGCTGACGGAATTATTGAAATTTTACGTAATCAGGAATATGCAAAGACTTTAGTGAATAACGCTCAAACCGAGCTAAAAGAGCGCTTTGCATGGGACAAACTTGCCCAGCAAACAGAAGATGTTTTTTTTAAGGTCAAACAGTAGCAGAAATAATCTGCATAGGTTCTAAGGAAGTTTTAATTTGTTGAGGATTCCGCAACACAGTTGGTGAAGGTAATAACGACAAAAGTACCGTGAGCACAGTGATTGCCACCATACTGCCAATAAAAAATTTGGCAAACCACAATTCACTAACATTAGGATTAGGATTTAGATCGGGAGAAGACATATTGATTATTTCTTGAAATATTGTTTGAGTATCTGTAATTACAGACGAATTAATTTACGAAAGGAGTCCGCCAAAAGCTCCAATTCTCTTTATTGAAGGGTGAACGCCACTTTTCGATGAGGATTCGTTCTAGTTTTTGTCGAGGTCGAGTTGTAGAAGGCGCATCCCACCAGAATGCCATGACAATTTGTGTCGGTAAATTATGCGTGGTGTGAAGTTCTCGGTAATTAAGAATATATCGCTTACAGTCATGAATGCCTTTCCATCTTTTACTAGAACGGCAGGTCTCTCCAATATATAGTACCACGGGCAATTGTAGTGCAGCACCTAAATCGATAACAAAGTAAATACAAGCATCTCCTCCATCCGCAGTAGGCAACCGATAGAATTCCGCAGGCTGAGGCGATAAACTGAAGGGATTAATCGCATGGGGATCGCAGTGTTGGGATGGCAGATCAAAGAGAGCGGTTTGAGTGGCTGGGATCATTGTAGTGATGGAACTCTGGTATTTAGCGATCACGGCTTTCCATACCTGTAAAGATTGACTTCCCATTTCATAACTTGCGCCACTATCATAAAGATGAGAGTTTCTTGTTATTCCTTCCTTAAAGAGCGATCCCTGTTCATAGTTTAGTGAATTAGATTGGTTTGATTCACCAATCTGACTGCTGTTATAGGGTAAAGGGCGATCGCTCATAGGTGTCAACAGTTTGGGGCAAATACTAGCTTTGGATGCGTTTGTGCTTAGAGATTAATATGTTAGCTTGTTCGTAATTTAGCGGGTATAGACCTATGATTATTTCTTATATAGCAAAGCAAGGTTTGCTTAGGACATAAACCCAGAAGATGAGTGGGGGGGGGGGGGGGGG
>CAIJEA010000109.1 GCA_903819605.1 uncultured cyanobacterium
ATGGCGATCGCTATGAGGTGTATCCCACTGAAGGCGGACATGCCGATTTTGCCCCAAGGAATGAGCTAGAAATTGAATTGTTGCAATATCTGCTCAAGCGCCACGATCGAGTATCGGTTGAGCGCGTGGCTTCAGGCACGGGAATTGTGGCGATTTATCAGTTTTTACGAGATCGTCAAGTTGCTCCGCCTGAGTCGGCAGAAATTGCCGAAAAGGTTCGCCTATGGGAAGCAGGGGATCTCACCTCTGGTGCAGCATCGGCGATCGCCGATGCTGCATTAACAAATTGTGGAATTAATAGTGAAACTAATATCGATCGTCTAGCCACGCAGACGATGCAAATGTTTGTGTCAGTTTATGCCTCCGAAGTTGGAAATTTAGCTTTGAAATTAATTCCTAATGGGGGCTTATATATTGCAGGTGGCATTGCTCCGAAAATATTGCCTTTGCTCCAAGACGGAACGTTTTTGCGGATTCTTAAAAATAAAGGCAGAGTTAGCCCTATTTTAGAAGATATTCCGATTCATATCGTGCTTAATCCTGAAGTTGGACTAATTGGAGCCATGCTTTATGGAGCTAGTCTTTGAATTTGCCATGATTTGTCTTCTTGGTGAGTATATAGAAAGCGATCGTGTAAGCGATTAGTGCAGCCTTGCCAGAACTCAAAGCTATTGGGAACAACCCGATATCCACCCCAAAAATCGGGCAACGGAATCTCTCCATCTAAGAACTTTTGCTTAATCTGTTCAAATTGCATTAGTAAAAGCTGACGCGAAGAAATTACGGAACTTTGTTGAGAACTCCATGCGCCTAATTGGCTACCTCTAGGACGAGAGGTAAAATATTCCAAGGATTCTGCTGTAGTTACTTTTTCGGCTGTTCCAGTAATGTGTACTTGACGTTGCAGGGGCAACCAAGTAAATAAGATTGAGACTTGGGGATTTATTGCAATCTGACGTGCTTTCCGACTTTCATAATTGGTGAAAAACACTAACCCATTGCTATCAAAATATTTCAGCAGTACTGTCCGCATAAATGGCTGACCTTGCTCGGAAACTGTCGATAAAGTCATTGCATTTGGTTCTAACAACTCAGCATTACATGCTTGCTGAAACCATTTCTCAAATTGCTTAAAGGGATCTTCATGAAGATCTTTGCGCCTAAGTTCCCCTTTTTTATAATCTTCTCTTAATGCATGAATATCCATTTTTTAACTACTCAATATTGGGATTGTAAAGAACGACATTTTCTTGCTCGTTAGGATCGTTGCGGGAGACGATCGCGTGGGCGGCTTCAGTATCGCTGAGATTATGAGGCTGATGGGGAACACCTGCGGGAATGAAGATAAAATCACCTGCTTCGTTGATTACTGACTGTCTCAGCCCCTTGCCATAGCGAGTTTCTACTCTTCCTTTGACCAGATAAATAGCAGTTTCATAGTCTCGATGAAAATGGGGTTCGGCAGCACCACCTGCGGGAATGATTACTAGATTCATCGAAATCCCCTTCGCTCCTGCTGTAGCTCCAGAAATACCCACGAAATAGGGTAGCCTTTGCAGCGTAGCGGTTTCACTATCAGGTCGTACTGTAATGATTTCACTTAAAAGGTCTGGTAATTGCTCAGAAATAGAATTAACCATAGCGATCACAATGAATTTTAATAGTTGTAGCACTGTAGTTGCTACAAGTGCCAAGGGTTTTGCGATTTAATAAAGAACCGATTTTTTGTGGCGCGGCGGAGCC
>CAIJEA010000110.1 GCA_903819605.1 uncultured cyanobacterium
GCAGGAACGTGACCCGCAAAATTAGCGGTAAGAGTGGCATCACCATTGATGAATTCAATTTGGTCAGTCAGTCCTAATCTAGCGATCGCCTCTTTGCCACGTTCTACCAATTTAGGATCGAGTTCTACTAACCGCGCTCTGACATCCTTAGCACGGGGATGAGTTTCCAAAACTCTCAATAAATCACGTCCATCACCCGAACAAGCACTGACAACTTGAATTGTGCCTGAGGGGGCAGCATCAAGGCTGTCAGAGATATATTTCTGAACGATCGCTAATCGTTGCTGTAAAAGCTCCTGAGAGTTGTAAAGATCGTGCCATGCAAACCAATCTTTAGGCATGATATTAGTTCCGTTAATTTTGAAATTTTGGGTAGAAGTTGGAGATTTTAGATCCCCCCCAGCCCCCCTTGTAAAGGGGGGAGAATATTCTTCTCTTCCTCCCTCTTTTACAAGGGGGATTGAGGGGGATCTCTTCGATTAAGCCGTAGCTTTCTCAGCCCTATTAATCGAATGCATTGCATTCAGAATCGACTTGGAAATTAGCGGTAACTGTCGCCAAAACCAAGCCGAAGCGAGAATACAGATACTGCCAGTGACTAGCAAAGTATTGGGCGCACCGAGCCAATGGGCGAGAGTTCCTGTAAATAGATTACAGATGGGCAACATCCCAATTAGCGAAAGGGAATAGAAACTCATTACCCTGCCGCGTTTACTATCATCGACAATGGTTTGAATCACGGTGTTACTACAGGAAATATGCAAAGTGGAAATACCTCCCATGATTACGAGTAAAGGTAAAGAAATCCAAAGGACATTCGAGAAGGCATAGGCGATCGCACATAGACCAATGGATAATGGACAAAGGGCAATTAACCTTTCTAAACCTGCTACTTGGCGACGTTGGCTGAGATAAATTGAGGAAAGAATTGCTCCAAAAGCAGGAGATGCACTTAACCAGCCCAAAATCTTTTCGCCACCTTGGAGAATTTCGGCAGCGTAGATCGGTAGTAGCACCACATGGGCAAATCCGAAGATGCCTTGCAACGCTAAGAGCAAGATAATCGCCTTCACGGGCAGAAAGTCAGCAACATAATTAAATCCTTCCTGCAACCGCTTCCAAGTGCTAATCCTCTGTGAGATTTGCATCGGTTTGCTAGCGGGAAGTGTCATCACCGCTAACGCCCAAATTGCGGCGACATAACTGATGGTGTCATAGAGAAAACAGAACTTCACTCCCACCGTCGCCAGTAATATTCCACCGATCGCAGGTCCCATTAAGCGCGAACAGGCAAGCATTGTCGAATTAATAGCGATCGCATTGCTTAAATCCTGCCGATCCTCCACCATTTCCACAACAAAGGCATGGCGGACAGGCATATCTAGCCCCTTGAGAACGCCGCCGAGAATGCTGAGAATTAATAATGACCAGAATTCAGCTAACTCCAAAGTAGTAACTAGGGTCAGGGTTGCGGATACGCTAATACCGAGAATCTGCACTAATTTCAAGAGGTCTTTACGATCCCAGCGATCGCTAAGCACACCCGAAAAAGGAATCAGAATTAAAGATGGCAGAAAGCCTAAAAAGCCTGATAAGCCGAGCAGCCAAGGGGATTTGGTTAGATCGTAAATCAACCAAGGAATCGCCATCTGCGTCATGAAGGTTCCTGATAAAGAGAACACCTGACCGATGATATAGAGGCGGAAATTGCGGGATTTAAAGGCAGGAAAGCTTTTGTAAATATTATCAGCGATGCTATTAGTGATGGAATTGGTAAGAGGATTCTGTGATGCTTCGGTTAATTCTGGAGGTAATTGATTTACCTGATGTAAATTTACTTTATGTAAATGCGATCGCCGTTTGGGATTTTCCATATCCATCTGTTGTCTCTCCTACTGCGCCTGTGCCGAAACTGAATGATCTGCACCTGATTTCACCCAAGAGGCGATCGCGGGTAAAAACTGCACAAATAGAAGAGAGCCAACAATGCAAACCGCACCGCCAATAATCAGCGTATTTTGCGCTCCGAGCGCATTTGCTGAACTACCCAAAATCAAGTTCCCAAAAGGTGACATACCCATAAAGCACATCGTATAGAAGCTCATCACTCTTCCCCTCTTTGATTCTTCCACACCATGCTGAATAACGGTATTACTGGCGGCAACCTGAAGCGTCGAGCTAAATCCCACCACTGTTAATGCTGCCACCGAGAGCCAAAACACATGGGAAAGTGAGAAGACAATCATGGCAATTCCTAAACTGGCAGGACAGAAAGCTATTAATCGATGTAGCCCCTGAATCCCTTTCCTAAAACTAAGATAGAGACAGGCAAAAACTGCACCTAAAGCTGAAGCCGCAGTTAAAAATCCCATGGTCGCGGCATCACCTTGAAAAACCTGCACCGAAAAAATTGGTAGCAAGGTAGCATAGGACATATTGATCAGGCTTGCCAAAGCCAACAATAGCAATAGAGAGCGAATGGGGACAACCTTGTAGGCATATTTGAATCCTTCCTTGAGATTTTGCCAAGGATTTTTTTTGTGGGATTCCACTTTGCGAGGAGCGATCCGCATGGCGAATAGGGCGACTAATACGGCAATGTAGCTCACGCTATCATAGAGAAAACAGAACCCCGCACCAATTGAGGCGATCGCAATTCCTCCCACCGCAGGCCCCAATAGCCTCGCCGTATTTAGAAACGCATAGTTCAGAGAGATCGCGCTGTTCATCTCTTCGCGATTGACAATATCCGTCACAAAAGCATGGCGAATCGGCACATCTAAGCCCTTGAGAACTCCGCCAAGGGTTCCTAATAATAGCAATACCCAGAAATTCGCACATCCCAAAAAGCTCGTAACCATCAAGGCAAGCGAGATCGAAATCCCGAATACCTGTAACAAAATCATCAAGTATTTGCGATCGTAGCGATCGGCGAGAATACCTGAGACGGGAGCGAGGAGAAATACGGGCAACTGACCAAAAAATCCTGCGATACCCAACAACAGCGCTGAATCTGTGACCTTATAAATCAGCCAAAGAACGGCAACTTGGGTCATAAAGCTACCCGTCATCGATAAGCTTTGACCAGCAAAATAGAGACGATAGTTACGCGATCTAAATGCTGGCAGATCCACATTAAAATTGAACCAGCCCATTGATGTTTTTGCCATGCGGATAGTTTTTACGAGGCTAATTGTTAGACGATCTAAATAATAGATAGACAAATATCTTCTGGCATGACTATAGATTTAGTCAAGTTAGCTACGTTACAAATATTTGGGAATAAGGGATTAATTAGGGATTAATTCATGAGATTAGCGATCGCGATCGCTTGCCCGTCTAGCAGTTAAGATGCAGAGATCGTGTTATGGCAATGGTAAGTAGGAAATGCGATCGCGAATGAGGACATGGCTATGAAAGAGGACATGAAAAAAGCTCGGCTTAAATCCTATTAATAGTTTCGTAGGATAACCCAGTCGATTCGGCAATAATTTCTATGGCTACATTTTGTTCTTTCAACGCTTTGGCAACTTTCTCAATACCTTTCTCAATACCCTTCTCAATACCAACCTTTTCACCTTCTTCAAAAGCTGCGTCAAATACGTTTTTCACTTCTAAATACTGGACTAAACTCTTTTTATATTGTTCATACTGCTCTAGATTTAAGTGCGATATTTCGGCGATTTCAAATCCTTTTTGAAAGATTGGTTCATTGAGTATTGCGGGTATGTGATTAAAACTTTCTAGGTTCTTTAAAAAATACAACCATTTATCGAAATGAGTTACCAGTTCATTTTCTTGTTTGTTGAATAGCGGCATTTGTAAAAACTTAAAATTTAATTTATCGAAAAATATATCTCCATCTTGGTCTTTGAGACATACATCGCGCCTAAACTTGGATGTGGTATTTTCATCGTACTCAAAATCTAATATGGCAATAAAATAGATTGGTAATAAATAGAAGTTCCAATCTCCTTTTTCTGATTGTTCTCGAATTGGGAATGTGGAATAGAATAAGGCTCTATCTTTGAAATGCTTGATTTTCGCTTTTTGCATTTCCACAATAAACTTATCGCCAGTTTTGCTTTCGCAATAAATATCAAAAATGGCTCTGCGCTCTGTTACTGTGTCGGCAAGATTTTCAGAATTTTTAAATGTTAATTGTTGAATTTGATGATGTATTGGTAAAAGTTGATTGAGAAAATCGATGAGCAAATCTTTACTGCCTTCTTCGCCGAACAGTTTCTTAAAGCCAAAATCAGTATAGGGATTAAAGTATCTCGCAACCATAATTATTTCTCAAAGTATGTGCGTATTTAGATGTGAAGACTTTATGTAATACTTCTTATATAGCACAAAAAATGGTCTCTATGCAGACTTTCTGCTAGCTTTTAAAAACAAAGGCCATTGCACTAATTTAGTTTTATCAGGCTCATTCCAGATTGTTTTCAATTTTATCTCCAGTTGCTCAACTGGGTCGTTTCCAAGTTCTGCTGAATAGCGTTTCACCGCAGACCAAGTACGGTAATACCCTAATAATTGCTGTAAATTCCATTCCACCTTCATTGAAAAAGTTTTTTGGATGTTAATTTCATTGAACGGAAGGACTAAATCACGATAGCGATTCCTTAGTTGGTGATTACCGCTTGCCCAAAATCGGTCGATCGGCTCAAGTAAATTCTTAGTAATAATTTCATCAATTTCGGGTTCAACTTCTAACCGACCATAACCCCAAACAGCTAAAATACCGTTTGGTTTTAGTACTCGTTCCACTTCTTGAAAAAACTTTTCTTGGTCAAACCAGTGTATCGCCAAAGCTACCGTAACCAAATCAAATGACTGGTTTTCAAATGGGGTATGTTCAGCAGGA
>CAIJEA010000111.1 GCA_903819605.1 uncultured cyanobacterium
ACAAGTAATCATAGAGGCCATTCATGAATGACCTCTATGATTACTTGTAGCTATTTCCAGATATTTTCCCAGAACGGAGTCTCGACAGGATCGGGCAAACTAGAGATATTCATCTTGCGGCGAATATCGAAGATATTCCAGCCTGTTAAGCTGGCTAGGGTTTGGGCTTCTTTCTCAAAGCGGGGACGTAGCGATCGCTGATATTCTTTACCAGCATCACAAGTTGTTTCTCCTTTAAAGGGATATCGCAAAACATAACGTCCTTGGAAAAACTCCTGATTCGAGGTTTCCTTAAAAGCTAAATCTTCAGGAAAATTACTGCGGTTGTAGCGGATGTGTAACCGTGTGATAAAAACTCGTCCATCATTAGTAGGCGGAAATGGAACTGGACGAAAGCGGCGACCAGATGGACTGCTAGAGTCTGGAGAACCGATCCAGAATACTCCTGCTTTGCGAAGTTCTTCCTGCGAGAGTGGTTCAGCCGAGCAAGGATCGCAACTCGACATATCCCATGCATATTCTAAAAAGGCAACTTTACCGCCTTCTTTATTGTAGGAAGTCTTAAACATCGACTTATAAAAATCACCAAATTCATTCTTCACATAGATGGGAATATCGGAACCTGAAGGAACTTTGATTGTGCGATAGTTCGCAACTTCGGCTTGTCCTTTAGGTGAAAGGATATAGACTAGTAAATCTTGGTCACCATTAGCATTGAGCATTCCTAAACGGATAGGCAGCATAAACTTTGGTGATTCGTATGCCATCATCAAAGGTCGTAGTGATTGCGAACCTGTTTTACTTAGTTCAGCAATATTTACCTTAGCGACAAAGAATTTCATGTTTTGGCGAATATAGGGCTGAAGTAACTCTTTTGCACCTTGAGGAATTTTGTAATCGTTATCAATCAGCCAAGCTTCTAAACCATCGGAATCTTTGGCACTAAGAATGAGAATATCGTATTCGCCAACAGCAAACTTAGCTTCGATCGTGACTTGATAATTATCGCGACGTGCTCTTGATTCCATCATTGGAGCAGCAGCTCGCATAATTCCCGAAGGAGCAACACTATCGAAGGCTTCATATCTAGCACAGGGATCGGAGTCAAAGTACTCAACCAACCGAGGAGCGCTAAAGGAATCGAGGCGATCGATGATTTTCTGCTCACCTACACGCACTTGCTCTTTTTTGAGCAATACTGGTACTGGTACAACCAGAGCGAAGTCCTTAACATCACCTTGATAGTCATTCGCCATCGTTAAAACGGTACGCTTACCATCACGGGCAATCACAACTTGCGAAGCTTTGTTAAAAAGACTGGCATCGGCTTGTGAGACATAGAAACCACAGAATGCAAAAACGGCTGGTGAATAGGCAAAGACAACCAAACAGGCAAGGGCGGTACTCACCAGTACACGCATCCAAATCAGAAATTTTTTCATATATCTATCCTTAAAAATTGAATGGATAACTAAAACCAATACAGTGGGGTCTCCACCATATTGGTTTTAGTTAGGCTGCAAAGCGCTATAGCGCTTGGGTAGCCATTGAAATCTCGGTGCATTCCAAATCCGATCGCATAAAACCGTGAGCGGTGAAATCAGGAAGAGCGCATAAAACATCGCATCCACATTAAAGAAAATGTTGCGGAAGATAAAAGCTAAAACCGCGATCGCGATTGCCCAAATTAACCTTGCACTTTTAGCATTAGGAATAGAACGCGGATCGGTAATCATAAATAACGCGAATAGCAACAGCGATCCGCTAGTGAGGCGATGGGCTAGGACATCCCAAGTCCAACCCAGCCAAAGGTTTCGCAATCCTTCTAAAAGGGAATAGGCTACTAAAAACACGAAGCTTGTATCCCAACGTCCTACTTTCTTGAGAACGATGCCACCTAAGCCAAGAAATATCAAAGCATATAAGCTATCTTCGCCCCATTGTCCGTTGGAAACCCATGCATGGTTGTTCCAAACGTAATTGTCTAGTAATAAAACCACGACGATCCCAAAGTTGGCAGGATTAAACCAATGTTTGCCATTAGTTCGGAAGATAAATTTGCTAGCGATCGCTAAAAATGCGGCACAAGCGATCGCGCCATAGCTATCGGAGCGCAATAACAAACTTAAACCCAAACCAGTAATTGTGGCACTTTTAAGGGAGAGCCAACGCTCATGCTTCTGCGGTGCTGCTGGTGGAAATATCGAGATCATGCATATTTGTGTTAACCAACAAGTCACAAAGGTAATCGCGATCGCGATCGGCTTGAGTGACCAATCACGGGTACTTACACCCAACAGTAAGAAAATCGATAGAAAGAGAATCTGATAATTGCGACCATCTTTGAAAAGGGTACTGACGGCGAAAAATCTGGAAAGCGATCGCGGCATCGCGAAAGGTAACTTCAAGGACTGCATAGCTTTCTGATGAACCTAAAGGTTGCCTCAGTATAACCGCGTCAATTTTAGCAATATTACTTGTTGCACTTTTTGTAACGATTTCTTGTGAGCCTAGTTAGAGCCATAAACAAAGAAGAGAGTTGCGGCGCTTTGCGCCGCAAATCTCTTCTTTGTTTTGATTAGACATTATAAAGTGAATAATCAGTGGTGCGCGGATTCGCCGCGCACCACTGATTATTCAGTACCTTTAAGCAAAGACGGCAATTATGACCTGTCTTTGAAGTTTGAACAAAATTTGAACAAAAAAGAGGAGGCGTATTGCGCCTCCTCTTTTTTAGGACAAAGCCTGAATAATATAGTCAAAATAAGGCTCGGTTGCCTCAGCATCTTCTTTACTCAACAATGCTAGAGATGCACTCTTGAGACAGCGAACTGCATCAGCCATACCAGCCAAAGGCACGCCGAGAGAGTTATACATTTCACGAGCACCGATGATACCAATTTTTTCGATTGGCTCCTTATCACCTGCCAAGACCCCATAAGTAGTGAGGCGAATGTACCATGTAAAGTCTCTCAGGCATTGGTTGCGTTGCTTCTGACCATAGGCATTGCCACCAGGAGAAATATAGTCAGGATGAATTCTAAATAGTTCTGTGGTTGCTTTTTTGACAATTTTATCTTCGCTTTCAGCCAAAACTGTGGCAATCCGTACCCTTTGAGCACCCGTAGAGAGAAAGTTTTGCACACTTTGCAACTCTGAAATGGTGGGATAACGGAGTTCTTCGTCGGCTCTTTCTAAAACTTGAATAACTACACTCATGATTAAAATAGGAAATTTAATATATTCCCCATCTAGTCTACCAAATGCGGTGAATGAGCCAAGAATTTGTAATAAAAACACAAAACTTTATAAAGATGCAAGAGCTTAGGCTTTGCCTAAGCTCTTGCATCTTCGGATTTATTTATTCGCTTTTACACGATCTAAAAGCGTTTTTAGTTCTGAAGTAATACGACTGTTGGCGATCGCCCGATCGCCATAGCGCCAGTCTTGATAGATCTGAGTAATTTGAGCGATCGCTGATGCTTGCCGATCGGAGACGCGATCGCGCAGACTAGCAACATATTCTTGGGGCGTTTGATGGGGAGATTTGGGTTTGCCTTGTTCTGAGAGCAATTGCAACATTTGTTGATAAATACGCTGGGGTATTGGCATCCTTTGCAAACGTCGCAACTGCCACCACCAAATTGCAAATTGCCACAATGACCAGCCACCGATACCGACGGTAAAGGCGATCGCTAAACCAAAGGCAATCCCAATCCAACCCATTTCGAGCAGCCAACTAACTAAACCGCCCAA
>CAIJEA010000112.1 GCA_903819605.1 uncultured cyanobacterium
AACTCCACCAAATAATCAATCCCTTGATTATCCTGATGAATATCCACAATCGTACCAACCAAACCCACCGGCAAAGCTGAATTAAAATCATATTCTGCCTCCATCAGCGAAAGTCGATCTATAGAAATTGGTTTTAAAATAGCGATCGTATAAAGCAACTGCGGATTTTTCATTATTTTTCTCTCTTCAAAAAAGCACTAATCAAACGAGGATAACCAGACTCTATAATAACTTCCCAAATAGTTCTCAGTTCAGCACCTCCTGCATTAGGGATTTCCCAGTCCACTTTATATTCCTTACCAAATTTCGTATTACTCTCCTGTACGACTTCACCTTCAACTGCCGCAATTTGAATTAATTCAACCAAGCGATCGGCATTTTGAACTGTAATACCCAGCCTAGATTGAAATACTCTCGCCTTATCTTTACCCTTATCATGGTTGAGATTTAAGCAATACCCTAAAATCTTTTGCATAGAAATTTCTGGATGATCGCCATTTGGTAATTTCATAGGCGTGAGTAAATAGTAAATTAATTTTAGTATATCTACCCTCTCAAGAGATCGCTGGTTGATTTGAGGGAATAGGCGATCGGGTTTTGGGTGTGAGGGGCGATCGCTGTTTGATTTCTGGGGATGGGCAATCGGGCTTAGGGTGTGTGGCGAGCGCTTCTCAAAAACTTCATGCCTAAACAACTTTAGGAACTAGGTTGTAACTGATAGAAAGCGAGATTTTGATGACGAATAAGCGATCGCCACAAGAGCTATTGAGACAACAATTTTGCATCGATCGCCTTCGTAATTCGATCATTTGTCTCTTCGAGATGGGCTTTAGTATAGATTTCTAACTTGTCACTGCGATCTCGTAGGACGTTTGCCAAGCGATCGCGCAGTTGGTGGAGTTGATACCAAGCAATGGTGCGTGCATCTTCAGGTGGATTGGCAGTTTGAAAGCCAACGATGAAATCAAGAGGATTATCAATCTTTTCGGGAGAGAGTCGATTGCGTAAAGCCAAATTGATTAATAAATTCATATGTTGACGCTGAAGCGATCGCCGCAGACTGGAGATTTGAGTTAAGTCGTTGGTGTTTGGTGAGACTTCTGTCCAAATGCTTTGTTGTAAGCTATCAAATAATTCAGGTAGGGTTAGAGATTCACCAGTAGCGGTTTTAAGCTCTGTATCGAGGAGTCTTTGCAGGCGTTCTGAAGACAATAAATCGCTCAAGATAGATGTCTGTAACAACAAAATGCGATCGTGAATTGGATAGTCAAGAGATGAGGATTGAGGATCAGATCCCCAATGCTGCCATCGTGATGGCGCGAGTTTATTGAGTAGATTTGGCGAAAAGTTTAGAGCCTCGGCAGCAAATAGATTTTTTTGGATAGTTGCCAGAGCTTCGCGTTGCTTTGTGATGGTCACAGGTTCAAAGGGAAGTCGCCCAATGGCATCGCCAGAACGATAGCGATTAAATGACTGACCGCCAATATAGGCAACTAATGAAGATAAATTGGAGGAGTAATAATGAAAAACTTGATTGAAGGCTATGCTTGCATCATTAAAACTTGCACCTTTACCTGGGTATCGCTTTTCGATGTGGTTCCACATTGTCCGAGCATTATCAAACTGCCACTGAGCATAGGTTACAAGATCGTTGCTTAGATCGAAGGCTTGGATCAGCGGATCGAGTCCAGCAGATTCATCTTCATCGGGAGCATAGGCAAGATCGGGTTGAGGAGCAAGACTAGCAATTTTTTCTAGATCTTTAAGTTCTGCGGAAGGAACGATCGCATTGATTGGTGTATATCCGTAGGCGATCGCCCATTCGTCATAAACACCAATTTTGCTAGTAAAGAAATCTCCCTGCTTTGTTCCCTGAGGTGCAAGGTTTACGCCGTTGTAATCCATTACCGAGGCAACTAAACCACGTTTGCGGGTGATTTCAAGATTGTTTAATTCCGCAGGTGAGAGCATAGCGCTACCATGAAAGTTATGCCGCAGTCCTAATGTATGACCAACCTCATGGGCGGTAAGTTCTCGTACAAACTGATTGACATATTCTTTCATTTGTTCGCTGCTAGGCAAAACATTCTGAAATAGAGATAGAGACATCGCTCCTAATTGGAATTGCTGTGATGCTTCCATGCCGTAGCACAGATCGTTGGCGCTAGACATGAACAGATTACTATTTGAATTAGTTGATGTAGCGATCGCTTGATTTTTGAAGAAACGATTGTTTTTGAGTAGGGAAATCGCTTGGTTGTTATAGGAAATCAGACTAGCATCATTATTACTATGCCTACATAGATTAGGATTACCCGTTAAACGTGAGAGAAAAGAAAGATTTTGTAAGCTATTTTGTTGGGCAACACTGCCATATTCTTGTCTAATTGCCCGTATAAAATTGCTATCGATGATGATATCTGCATCAAGGATTTGACCAGTTAAAGGGTTAGCACGGGATGGACCCATTGCAAAATAAGCATCAATCGAGTTAAACCAGCGAATTGTGTTATAGCGGACATCGGCTGGGTCCCAGTCAGCACGATCGGGCATTTGCTTGACAACGATCGCATCTTTAAACCCAATCTTCTCAAAGGCGTTATTCCACATTAATGCTCCTTCACGAATTGCACTACGATATTCTAAAGGAACTGTGTTTTCAATCCAAAAAGTGATTGGTTGGATCGGTGGAGAGATTGACTCATTTGGATTTTGCTTCTCTAAGTGCCAGCGATTGATATAGCGAACAAACGGAGTTTTCGTAGATTTCTTGGAAAGGTCTTGATAGGCAGTCACAAAATAACCAACTCGCTCATCAGCAAGACGTGGACGATAGCCGTTTTGAGTAGGTAGTTGAGAGAGGCTATAGTGGACTTTCAGCGTAAAGGCATTACTGTCGGGTAAAGTACTTAAGTTGGGAGCGTTAAATTCTACCTTTGGCGATGAGCTTCCCGTAAACCCAAATACTGATTCTAGTTCAACGTTTTGAGGAAATGTCTGAGCTTTGCTGAGATAGGATTTGTTCGGATCGGGTGTGAAGGTTGCGCCAAGGCTACCAGCTAGAGTTTTGCTTAAATTTGGTAGAGCATCACTGACGATTAAAGGCTCTAGATCGATTAAAAGAGATTGAGTTTTAGGATGAATGCTGCGAATTGGCAATGACACCAAAATTGAATCACTAAAGGATTGGCTCAGCGATCGCTCTTGTGGGTCGCCTAGCTGAGCGCGAAAGTTGGTGTTAGGAACTACAAACTGTAAGTTGTTATTCGATCGCCGAAATGTAAACAGCAAATCGCGTAGAGGAATGCCGCGATATATACCGCTTTCGCCTATACCTGATTCGAGGGTCATTACTGCAAAAAAGTTGCGATCGAGTTGTTCGGGTCTAATTTCGGCAAAGACTTTGCCTGTCTCTGCATGGCGATAAAGTGTGAATAGTCCTGTAAGCTTTTCGTGGTCTTTAATTAATTCATCAAATGGTTGGAGTTCGGGCTTGTCCTGACCATTTGTCACAAGAGGCGGTGAAGTAACAAGGACTTGTGCTGCAATGGGAGAAGGTTTCTCGATGAATGGATGCGAAATTAGGACAATGCAAAAACTGAGGCAAATCGCTATCCAAAATTGAATTCTCTTCATTACTACAGCGCCTCTGAAATGGGGTTGGTTAGAACTGATTACTCATATTAGTTGCACTTAGCAGAAATAAACCTATATTTTATACAAATTTAGAAATTATTTTTAGTATTGCTATAGCCAAGAAATTTCAGAGAAGAGATCTGCGACGCAAAGCGTCGCAGATCTCTTCTCTG
>CAIJEA010000113.1 GCA_903819605.1 uncultured cyanobacterium
CGGCGCGGAGCGCCGCCAATCAACTCTTGGGTTGTAATAAAAAACCCTACCTTTTGGGTAGGGTTAAAGAATCGTTTTTACTTTGTCTCAAACATTTTGATCGGGAACAGTCAAGATTTATAGATTCCCCAGCAACCAAATCAAACCATGCCCCGTTGCAGCTTCAGTAATTAAGAGGGAGACAAAACCAATCATGGCAAGTCTACCGTTTAATAATTCGGCATAAGGTGTAAAACCAGCTTTCTCAGTGTCATCAACATACATCTTTGGTTCAATTGCGAAGTTGTTGAGAACGCCTCTTTCATCTACTCTGTAACTGTTAGCCATTGTTTTTTCCTCTGTTTAAATTCTTTTTTAATTTGTTTTAAATACTTTGATTGGAAGCAACCAAAACCTATAGATTCCCCAGTAACCAAATCAATCCATGCCCCGTTGCAGCTTCAGTAATAAGAAGAGAGACAAAGCCAATCATGGCAAGTCTACCGTTTAGTAATTCGGCATAAGGTGTAAAACCAGCTTTCTCAGTGTCATCAACATACATCTTTGGTTCAATTGCGAAATTGTTGAGTACACCGCGTTCATCGACTCTGTAACTGTTAGCCATTGCTTTTTCCTCTGTTTGAGTTCCTTATGTAAAGAAATATAACAAAGTATTTCGAGATGTGAATCTAGCTAAAGGCATGGATGAAAGATTAGCTGCACCTATACAAAGAGGTAGTCAAAATTTGGTTTGCCTCGTAAATATTGCTCTCTATGTTATTTTAATGAGTTGATGGCGATCCAAATGGACAAACCCTCATACTGCTTTAAACCGAAAAATTCCTAAGCGATCGCTATGACTATTCTTGCTAAATACGAAGAGTTAACGCAAATTTATGACGGGGAAAACTCTCAAGTGTATAGTGCGCGTCATAAAGAAGATGGTCAACCAGTAATCCTCAAAGTTTTAAAAACCGAATATCCAACCCCAGACCAACTACGACGTTACCGACAGGAATATCATCTTACGCATCAGCTTCAACTTCCTAAAGTAATTAAATCCTATGGATTAGAAGAATGGCAAAGAACCCTAGTAATTATTTTTGAAGATTTTGGCGGAATTTCTCTCAATCAATTCTTAAAACAATATCCTCAAGGTTTACCTATCGATCAGTTCTTAATTCTAGCGTTCAAACTGGCTAATGCACTAGGACAAATCCACAGTCAATCGATTATCCATAAAGATATTAATCCCCACAATACCGTTTTCAATCCAGAAACAAAAATCCTGAAGCTGATTGACTTCGGTATTTCTACCCAACTAAGTCGTGAAAATCCCGCACTCCAAACACCAAGTGCATTGGAGGGAACTTTACCCTATCTCTCTCCAGAACAAACTGGACGGATGAATCGAGCGCTAGACTATCGTACCGATTTTTATTCGTTGGGTGTAACTTTCTATGAGTTATTGACAGGCAGACTACCTTTTAACAGTGACGATCCGATGGAGTTGGTATATTGTCATATTGCCAAACAGCCTGCTCCCTTAATCGAGGCTAAGAACGGACAGATCCCCAAAATGATAGGGGAAATTGTCAATAAACTTATGGCGAAGAATGCAGAAGAGCGCTATCAAAGTGCTTGGGGACTAAAGGCTGATTTAGAAGAATGTTGGGCCCAGTGGGAAAGAAAAAGTACGATCTCTAAATTTGCTCTAGGTAGATTGGATATTCCCGATCGCTTCCAAATCCCTCAAAAACTTTATGGGCGCGAGCGGGAAATTAAACTATTACTATCATGCTTCGATCGATTAACAAACGCGGATCTGGATAAAGATAATCATGTAGCAGAACTAATCTTAGTGGCAGGATATTCAGGTATTGGGAAATCGGCAGTTGTGCGATCGCTATAGAACCCATTTGATATCTTAAGATAAAGACAAAAAGGGTTGACAAATGGGATATACAAGTGATTTAAGCGACAAAGAATGGGAGATCATCGAACCTCTATTACCAAAGAGAAAGAAAACAAGACCACCAGAATGGACA
>CAIJEA010000114.1 GCA_903819605.1 uncultured cyanobacterium
GAGCCGCGCCACAAAAATCTGGTTCTTTATTAAATCGCAAAACCCTTAGTGACGCGCCATACCATTTTGGATTGGAGATCGTTATAGTGCATATAGTAATGACGAGTAACTAATATGGGATTTGAGGAAGCATTTGTTTTTGTCATCGCAGGATTTGTAGCGAGCTATCGTCAGCGATCGCTACAACTATCAAAAGATCGGACGCAAATAATATTTTTGTGGATCTTGGCAGTCGTCTTGCCAAGTTTAGCGATCGTATGGACAAATTTTAATCAAGGCTCCTTACCACTCATTTTTATTGTGGTTGGCTTTCTCATATATGTATGGATATATCGCAATTGGCAGACCTCAGCCAACTCAAATATTGACGATATAAATCTCACAGCCAGCGAAGAGAAACAAGTTAAAGACTGCTTCCCATCTACTATTTACCAATTAAAGGGTTTAGAATACCGCCCCCATGAAATCTATTGTCGCGGTAATCTGCGATCGCAAAATTACAAATATGCTTACGACACCATCAATCAAAATATCCAAAAAATGTTTGGCGATCGCTTTGTTTGCTATTTGAAAGAACATCAAGCCGATAATTTCGGTACAGATTTTGGCGAATTACAAAATTCTCATGTTAATAATGACAACTACTGCTTTTATCTAGTCCCTTCTAGCGATCTATCTACTTCTCTGCCACCATCCACCTCACTAAACATTCAAAGCAGTTGGATTGCCAGCGCGATTGGAATAATACTGACAGTGTTTACTCTGTTAGTGGTAGGTGCAAATATCCGTCGATTAGAAGATGTTAGCTTGATTGACTTATATAGAGGCTTACCCTACTTATGCGGTGTAGCTAGCATATTTATTGCTAGAGCAGTCACTCAGTATTACATCGTCAAGAAAAATAAAATGCAAATCGATCCACCACTCTTACTACCCTGTATAGGTGGCTTTGGGTTACTAGGAATTTTAAATTCTAATTTCAGCAATTTTTGGGGAACCTCCCCAAGTCAGCCAAATCAGCGCCGACTTCTATTCGATCTAGCGGCAATCCCAACCGTTGTGGGCTTAGCAATCTCAATGATCCTATTGATTTTAGGCAATTGGCTATTAGTTCCTCCACCTCCAGAAATCGCCTCGGTTGAGATCGCCCCATCCCGACTTTTACCCAACCTAACTACCTTTGATTTTAAAACCTCAATTTTTGCAAATGTAATTCAAAGCTTATTGCAAGTATTTTTTACTATAGGCAAATCAGGCATTACAGCTAACACAAGCCCTGAAGTTATTACAGTCCTTTCTCCCCTCACATTGGCTGGTTGGACTGGATTAGCTATGAACGCGTTGCAACTGATGCCTTTGGATTTATTAGACGGCGGGAATATGGCGATCGCTATGTTTGGGCATCGTCAAGCCATTCAAATTGCTCGCATCTCAAGACTAGTCTTACTAGCGATCGCCTTAGTTGTGCAGCCTTGGCTCAGAATTTATAGTCTGCTGCTGTTTTTGCTTCCTGTGCCACGCCCCCTTATTTTGAATGAAAGTATTGAAATTGGTCAAAGACGAGATCTCGTTGGCATGATTTTAATTGCGATCGTATTACTAATTATTCTCCCTGTTCCAAAATCTTTTTTGTTAGCAAGCCCTCTCTAACGAAGTCCAGAAAGTATATATAGAGCTTCTTGTGGTCACTCTTTTCTAGGATTTATGACTTAATCTTTATTTTGCTTGCTATAAATAATTTAACTTTCAAGGTGCAAATGTAATTTTGGGATTATTATTAACTTTGGCATTAGGTAGCCACGATTTGTTGCTACTGGTAACATCAGTCAAGTCAACAGTAGAGACATGTTCATCCTGAAGCGCCACGACGTTGAGATTATCAACGTCCAAAACCCACAAAACAAAGATCAACAAATACCGATTTTGCAGTATCAGGGGCAAACATTTCGGTTACTCAACATGTTTGGCGATAATCGAGATGAAGCTTTAGCGCTTTGGCGTGACTTAACTGATAACAAAGGAAAAGCTTGCGTATTATTAGAAGAACCACAGCGCTTTAGTGTATGGGGAAGGGTCAAACTTGACCAACTCCACACCGCCGCAACTGAAAGTTCTTCTGCTGGTACACACCTCGTACAAGGTTGTCTACTAATTTTGCAGGCTGTATATCTTGAAGTTGAAGATCTACTTGGCGCGAGGCAAGCAGGGTCTTTTAAGCAGGATTTACTCAAGTTTATGCAACAGGGTAAGTTTGCCCAAAGTGAGTCAATCAAAGCTTTAGAAGAAGTTTTGTCCATAAACCCACTTAACAGTGTGCAAATTCCTAACTGGGATGAAAGCAAATTGCAACTTCTTTTAGGAGAGCTTCATCGGCTAGCATCTTCCTATTTTGGGAATGGCAGTTTTGTCGATAGCGCGATTGATGCCTTAAGTGAACTGCCTGAATCAGTATCTGTAAATGCTTGGCTGAAAAAAACACCTAAAGGTAAACTCTGGCAATAATTATTAATAATTACAATTGCCTTATTTTTTGTTTGCTTTTGATGTTATGGATGTTGTTGCACTACTTACTATTTTTCGTTGCTATTTTTCGTTATTTAACACTGCATTTCTTATGGTTGTAGCCAAGGTTCAATATACATGAGTAGAGCCAAATCTTCTTCCCCATCAGGGATTTCAACGCAATCTATTGTTTGGGCAGCGATCGGATGGGCAGCTATAGCCTTAATGTTCTATCTATTTCTTAGCGCTCCTACTGATGGACCACATATTGTCAAGCCCGAAGAATGTGAAAAGTTGGTAAAAGACTTTATTGTGCGCCCAAACTGGTATCGCTATGGAACTTACATTTTTCAAACTGTAGCGATCGCCTTTTCAGGAATTTTATGCTTACGTAACTGGCGTAGTCCAAAAATTATTAGCGGTCGTAACGTTTGGCTAGGCTTAGGTATCGGCATCCTATCTTGGGGCATAGGAAATTTGATTTTTGGTTATTTAGATTTTAAATATCAAAGTGGTCTAATCTCAGGAGGAGCAAAAGGAGCTAAGGATCTAGTAAAAACCTTCCCATCGATCGCCGATATTTTCTTCACTGCTACCTATGTATTTTTGTCATGGGGCATGGCTATGTCTGTTATAGGTCGTAGGCTAAACCTTTATCCTAAACAATGGGCAATCGTTGGTGCAGTTGGCTTTGTGGGAATTAGTCTTGCTGGTTATGTCACCTTTGCCGTAGGTGGAGGTTTTACCCTAGATACAGGCAAAATACTCAATATCATCTATGCTTTGGGAGATATTTGGTTACTTATTGTCGCTACGATTCTTTTACTTGCTTTTTGGGGAGGTAAAGCAGCACAGTCTTGGAGATTACTAGGAAGTGCTGGTATTGCAATGTTTCTGAGTGATTTATGGTTCAACTACAGCATAAATATTAGTGACATCTGCAAAGCTAAGCCGTACCAGAGTGGCGAACCCGCAGAATTCTTTTGGATTTTGGCATTTATTTTGTGGGGTATGGCAGCAGCTTTAGAATTTGATTTATCCTCTCGACCAACAACTCGTAGCCGTAGAGGTTAATTTAATAAAAAGAGAAGCGGCATTTTGTGCCGCTTCTCTTTTTATTAATAGGCTCTTTTTATTAATAGGCTCCATTGCCTCTAGGAAAAATCACAACTAGAAAAGTCTTACAAATTAATTTAATATCAAGCCAAAAACTCATACGTCGAACATAGCTAGCATCCATTTGGATACGTTTTGAGTAAGGAATATCATTTCTGCCTGATACTTGCCATAGTCCTGCAATCCCTGGGCGAACACTCAATACTTTATCGATTGCTGAGCCATATTTACTCAGTTCAGCTTGAACTAAAGGACGCGGACCAACCACACTCATTTCGCCAACAAGAACATTCCAAAACTGTGGTAGTTCATCCAAACTAGTTGTCCTTAAAAATTTCCCAATTCTAGTAATCCGAGGATCTTGCTTAAGTTTAAAAGATGACTCATACTCTGCTCGACTAATCGGACAAGAGTTCAAATAATCCTCAAGTACTTGATCCGCCCCGCTAATCATTGTTCTAAATTTAATGCAATTGAATTGCCGACCATGCAACCCAACTCTAGGATGAATGTACAAAACTGAGCCACGCGAACTGATGAAAACTAATAGCACAATCACTAAATAAAGTGGCGAAAAAACAGTTAGAACAATTGATGCAAACGCAATATCAAATATTCTTTTTCCCCAAGTTGCATAATGATCTGTACGATTTGTTACTGATTTCTTTGTACCGAGGCTAGCTTGACTATTTTCTTTGCTTCTAGTAATCATCAAATCTCTACACCACACCACATAGTTGAACTAATCATACAATGCCTGTCTACTTTTATTGGGGCGATGATGACTACCAAATTGCTCAAGCAGTCAAAAGACTAATTGATACCCATGTCGATCCCACATGGCGTGATTTTAATTACACAAAAATCAACGCTAATGGGGATCTTGAAGTAATGGCTGGACTTAACCAAGCCGTAACTTCGCCCTTTGGTATGGGTAATCGACTAACTTGGTTAGCAGATACAATAATCGCCCAACGATGTTCTGAGGCACTATTAGCAGAGCTAGAAAGAACTTTTAATTATTTACCTGTAGATTCACATATCTTGTTTACCTCATCTAATAAACCTGACGGCAGAGCCAAATCTACCAAGTTAATCCAAAAACATGCCAAGGTTCTAGAATTTTCTCTAATTCCACCATGGAAAGTCGATGCGATCGCCCAACTAGTTAAACAAGCAGCCTTAGAAATTGACTTGAAGTTATCTTCAGATGGAGTTGATTTATTGGTTGATGCAATTGGCAATGATACACGTCGTTTAATGATGGAATTGCAAAAGTTGCAATTATCGCATCATGGCAAAACTAAACCTCTCACTGCTAAAGAAATTACCCCACTTATCCAAGTATCCGCTCATAACAGTCTGCAATTGGCTAGTGCAATTCGCACAGCGAATGTTAGTCAAGCGCTTTCTCTAGTTGCGGAATTACTGAGAAATAATGAAGTAGGTTTGCGAATTTGTGCAACTCTAGTAGGTCAGTTTCGCACATGGCTATGGATTAAACTGATGCAAGAGTCTGGCGAAAGAGACGATAAAGTGATTGCTGATGTTGCCGAAATTGGTAATCCTAAGCGTGTATATTTCCTCAAACAAGAAGTACAAGGTCTAAATAGTCAACAACTAATTCGCTCCCTCAGTATTTTGTTGCGATTAGAATCCGACCTCAAACATGGTAAGGATGAAACAGCAACTCTTCAAACAGCAATTATTGAGTTATGCCAAGCAATGGCAAAGTGATTCTGTGAAATCTCTCAAATTGATATTTGACAACAAGATCACTGCTAACATAAAAGTTAGACCATTTATTTAGAACTATGCCCGACCGTTTTGCGACAGTTTCTGTCGCTTTCAATAATGATTCTCAACCAAATCGTAATTATGATGTTGCGATCGCTTCTCATAGTCTAAAAACATTAGGCGAAAAATTATTAGAAGTTGGCTTAGGTAAAAAAAGCAAAAAGATCCTAATTGTCTCCAATCCAGTTATTTACAAGCATTATGGGGAGACTGTGAAAACATCTCTACAGAATGTGGGTTTTGATGTATCTCACTTGATTTTGCCTGCTGGTGAACGTTTTAAAACGGCACTCTCACTTCAAAAAATTTATGACGCAGCCCTTGCACATCGTTTAGAACGCTCATCGTCGATCGTAGCGTTAGGTGGCGGAGTCATTGGTGATATGTCAGGCTATGCTGCTGCTACTTGGCTACGTGGAATCGAACTGGTTCAAGTGCCAACTACACTTCTGGCGATGGTGGACTCGGCGATCGGTGGCAAGACAGGGATCAACCATCCGCAGGGTAAAAATCTGATTGGCGCATTCTATCAACCGCGTTTGGTCTGGATCGATCCTGAAGTATTAAAAACTTTGCCCCCCCGTGAGTTTCGCTCGGCAATGGCTGAGGTAATCAAGTACGGCGTAATCTGGGATCGTGAATTATTCGATCTACTATCTCAAAGCGATCGCCTCGATCAACTGCGATATATCTCATCAGAACTACTACAAACTATTTTGTATCGTTGTGCTAAAGCTAAAGCTGAAGTCGTGTCCAAGGATGAGAAAGAAGGTAATCTCCGCGCTATTCTTAATTATGGGCATACGGTTGGTCATGCGATCGAGTCGGTTACTAATTACCGCCTTTACAATCATGGTGAAGCAGTTGGGTTAGGGATGATTATTGCTGGTGCGATCGCCGTCGAACTTGGTTTATGGTCTCCTGAAGAGCTAGCTCAACAGAACGCAATCATCGCTAAAACTGGTTTACCACAAACCTTACCTGCGGACATCGATCTTGATGCGATCGCTGCGACCCTATCTACTGACAAAAAAGTTGAAGCTGGCAAAGTTCGTTTTATTTTACCAACGGCGATCGGATCGGTAACTCTAAGCGATCGGGTAACTTCAGATATAGTTAAACAAACTTTACGACAAATATTGGCATAATACTTGACACATCAAGGTCAAGTTCGTACTATACTTAAACGTTTATGTCAAGCAAAAAGATTGCTAAGCTAAAATATTTAAAGTTTTTGATTTAAGTACGATGCTCAGCAACGACATATTTTTGTAAACCACTAGTAATTTAAACCAATACCCCAAAGAGTCTAGACAACTGAGATTTCATGACTAAAAAGCCAATTAAAGACCTCCCCCAAATCAACGAACGTATCAGATATCCAAAAATTCGAGTCATTGATATGGAGGGGGAGCAACTCGGCATCCTGACCCCCAAAGAAGCCTTGAAAATGGCTGAAGAAAAAGAGCTAGATCTTGTTTTAGTCAGCGATAAAGCTGATCCTCCTGTTTGTCGGATCATGGACTATGGCAAATTCAAGTTTGAGCAGGAAAAGAAAGCTAGAGAGGCTCGTAAAAAGCAACATACTTCTGATGTAAAAGAAGTTAAAATGCGTTACAAAATTGAAGAACACGACTATAAAGTGCGGATCAATCATGCCGAGCGCTTCTTAAAAGAAGGTGATAAAGTCAAGGCGACAGTAATGTTTCGCGGTCGCGAAATCCAGCACGTCGATCTTGCTGAGGTATTACTGAACCGCATGGCAAGCGATCTAGAATCAGTCGCTGAAATCCAGCAGTATCCTAAGCGAGAAGGAAGAAACATCACCATGTTGATGGCTCCTAAAAAGTAAATATAATACTTAATCACTTTTGTTAGGAAACAAGAAAGCCCAGAGCATAGCAACTGCTATCCTCTGGGCTTTCTGTATTAGGCTATATAGCAGTAGACACTTTGGTTAGGACAAAACCAAAACCCAGAA
>CAIJEA010000115.1 GCA_903819605.1 uncultured cyanobacterium
AAGTCCAGATGTTCGTATAGATTAATCCCATGAATATCGAAGTTATCGATATAGTCTACATTTAGCTTTTTGAGAGACTGTTCAATTTGGCGGCGCATCGAATCTGCATCTTTAGTTGGTAAGATTTTAGTGGTCAGATAAAAGCGATCGCGTTGTTTGCTCAAACCATTCCGCATTGCTCTACCGATAAACTCTTCGCTCTTGCCATAGCCTTGGGCAGTTTCAATATGGTTTATGCCAACTTCTAATGCGTGGGCGATCGTTTTATGAGCATTATCTGCCGATTCTAAATAACGCATCGCTCCTAATGAAAAGACTGACAGGAGCATCTCAGTTTTGCCAAAACGACGGTAGCGCATAGTTAATTCACTAAATATACTTAATTTTAATCCACACAACTAGAAGGGCGACGCGATGCGCCGCCCTTCATCAGCAAAGCAGTACTTCTTTCGTTAAAATTGGCGACGTGCAAAGATGAGAATAGCGATCGCTAGAGTTAATAACGCATAGCTCAGAATATAGATGCCGTTATTAAACATATCGAGCAAACTCGGTAAAATGTTATAAACTGCCTCATTTTTGAGGTTAGCACGCGATAGGTCGGGCAGAATCATGTAAAGGGTGCGGGTTACAGCTTGTAAACTGGGATTTTTAGAAATCTCGCCTAACAGTAACAAATCACGGCTAAAGTTACCAATTAAATAGGCGGCAAGAGTTAGTAAAGAAGCTATTAGCGAACCTGTAAATGTTCCGAAAAAAATTGCGATCGCTCCTAGTAGCATGATTTGCCAAAAGATAAAAAAGTTGGCAGTAAGGATCGCCAAGATGGGAATTGGAATCTGCTTGATTGCCATCAGAATGAAAAAGATGATAGTCATAATCGATACGAGTGCACCGATTACAGCGGTCAAGCCGAGATGCTTCCCAAGCACAAACTCAGTGCGATGCATGGGCTTAGCAATGAGGATAAAAATTGTCCTTTTATCGATCTCTTTGTTAATCAGATTTGTGCCAACTAGCACTGCCACGATCAAACTCACCACCTCGATCGCTGCGATACCAACATCCACGATCATCTTTGCCGATGAGTCATAGGAGAATTCTGGCAGCATCAGCATCGCAGACACCACGATTATGGTATACAGCAAAGATAGATAAAGCACCTGTTCGCGTACAGTTTCGCGAAATACATTGGTGGCGATCGCCCAAACGCGACCTAAACTTAGACTCAGGTTTAAGCTCAAGTTCATAGGTCTACAAAATCCTCATACGTCCTAACATGATTGCATTTTACCGCACAATTAGAGGGGACGCTTCGAGCCTCCCGAATTCTAAGGTATGCTAACAATCTATGAATAATCTGCCATCAATTCTTCCCTTTATCCAAGAGCTAACTAAGCAGGTCGGCGATCGCCTGCTAGCCGATTTTGAACAGGCGCGAGTGGCGATCGCAAAGGACGATGGTAGTCTTGTGACTAACAGCGATCGCTGGGCTGATGCCTATATCAAAGCAGCGCTCGAAAAAGAATTTCCTGACCATGGCGTTTTAACTGAAGAATCAACGCAAGTTTTGCCCGATCGCGAATGGGCTTGGGTAGTCGATCCCCTTGATGGCACAACTAACTTTGCGCGCGGGATTCCGATTTGGGGAATTTCTCTAAGTTTATTGCATCATGGTACGCCCGTATTTGGCTACGTTGCTATACCACCATTACGTCAAAATATTTATGGTTGGTCAGATGAACATGGCTCGGCGGCATTTTTCAACGACCAGCCGATTCATTTGCCTGAAGTTGCGCCTGATCCTGATACTCTCGGTAATTATTTCTTTAGCGCCTGTTCCCGCAGTCTCGAAAAAATGGGCAGATCGAAGTTCCCCTTCAAATTACGAATGTTAGGTGTGGCCAGTTACAACATTTTAACCGTCGCGATCGGTTCAACTATTGGCGCAGTGGAAGCTACGCCAAAGATTTGGGATATTGCGGCTGTATGGGTGATTCTGAAAGCGATCGGTGCTGTTTGGCTTCCATTAGAAGCATCGCCAAATATCTTTCCCTTAGAAATGGGTAAAGATTATAGTAGCCGTAATTTTCCCACCTTAGTCGTAAGCCATGCTGAACTCTTGCCAATGGCTCAAGAAATAGCAAAGCCTTTTTACGAATAACTATCCTTACTCATTTTGCTTCTGTTAGAATTGCGGTAACTTAATACCGCGCTTGTACAAGCTATGGTTAACCTCACTTATCCAACCAATCGGATTCTTCCCACTGCTGAAGAATTGCCATCATCTGACGAAACGCCCGTGGATAATCAGCTACAGAACGACATCCCCAATTTATTGCTAAGTTTATTAGCCTCTATTTGGGCAGATCGTGATAATTGGTACTTCGGCGTGGATATGGGTATTTACTATAATCCTGACGAGCCAGCGATCGTGCCTGATGGATTTCTCGCGATGGGAGTCAAGCATGATATGGGTGAAAGAGGAAGGCTCAGTTATGTACTGTGGGAAGAGCAGAACATTATGCCGATCTTTGCCCTAGAGGTTGTCTCTGAGCGCTATAACAGTGAATATGAGGACAAGTTAGCCGATTACCAAGCATTAGGTATTCTCTACTATGCGATTTACAATCCCTTAAGTGGACGTAGAGGAAGATTTAAAAATAGGCAGAGATTGGAAGTTTATCGACTAATTGCTGGTAAATATGAACTTTTACCCATTGAGAATAATCGCGTTTGGCTACCAGAAATTGATTTAGCTCTCGGTTATGAACAGGGAGAACATATTGCTTGGCAGCGTGAATGGCTCTACTGGTATAGCGCTTTAGGCGATCGCTACTTGACTGCTGATGAGAGAGCAGTTAATGCTGAAATCATAGCTGCACAAGAGCGCCTAGCTAAACAGCAAATGCAAGCGATCGCTGACCAAGAACGTCAGCAAAAGGAAAAATTAGCAGCTTATTTACGATCAATCGGTGTTGATCCTAATGCAATTTAATTTAGTGCTGATGTTACGTAGAACAAAGATCGTTATAATGTTTCCATGTCATCTTAAGAGAGGATTTGGAGACCAAATCCCTACATATTTATAAAGTAGGGGCTTGGTCTGCAAGCGCCAATCTCAGAGTTCCACGTAACATCAGTTATTGGAGTGGCGAAGCCACTCCAATAAATTAAATTGCAGAACCTTTAGTCGCAATGCGATCGTCAAAGACAAAACATTCGCCTTCCCAGAGACTTTCTTCGGGAGGAACTTCGGCTAAATATTTGAGAATGCCACCCTTGAGGTGGTAAACCTCATCAAAGCCTTGAGCCAACATATAAGCACTTGCTTTCTCGCAACGGATGCCACCTGTGCAGAACATCGCGATTTTTTGCTGCTTATTAGCACCTAAATTTTCCTCGACATATTTAGGGAACTCATGGAAAAAGTCTAAATTAGGATCGATCGCTCCTTTAAAAGTACCAAACTCCACTTCGTAAATATTGCGCGTATCAATAACGATTACTTCTGGATCGGAAATTAACGCATTCCAATTCTTAGGATCGACATAGGTTCCTACCTCTTTACTAGGATCGATTCCTGACACTCCAAACTTCACTAATTCTTTTTTAAGCCTTACCCGTAGTTTGTTATAGGGCATGACATCAGAAGTAGTTTCCTTATGTTCTAAATTTTGTAAACGCGAATCGGAACGCAAATAACTTAATAAAGCATCAATGCCTTCACGACTACCTGCAATAGTGGAATTAATTCCCTCTGATGCTAATAAAATTACTCCCTTAAGTTCATGGCGATTACAAAAATCTGTAATGGGCGATCGCATTTCTCGATAGTCAGCTAAATCAGCAAAGTGATAGAAGGTCGCCACGACAAAGCGATCGGGCTTCTCTAGATATTTTGCCAGAGACTTCTCCATCACAAAATTAGTTAGCTTCTCACCTCGACAAGCAACTTGTTGCTCCTTTAGCACCTTAAAGCCACGACTTTTAAAAAAGGCTCTCGCGGTAATACTCACTTCTACAAATAAGCGATCGATTTTTAATTCCAGAGCCTTTGCTTCAATCGCACGATATAGACGCGTTCCCACACCACAGCGCTGATAGTCCTTATGACAATAGAAACAATCGATATGACCATTGGCTTCTAGTTGAGCAAAGCCAATAATTTCGCCCTCTTCTTCCGCAACATAGGTAAAGTTGTTACTACAATTTTCTGTCCAGTCTTTGAAATACAAGTCATCAGGAGCCCAAGCCTTCACCTGCTCAGGCGAATAGTCGCGAATATTCACCTCGCGCACAGTATTATGGAATAATTGCGCGATGCGATCGCTGTCTTGTTTTTGAAATAGTCGAATTAGCATAGCTATAAATCATATAATCTAGGAAACCATGCTGCAACAGGGACAAAAAATTACACTCACCATTGACGATCTCGCTGATAGCGGCGATGGGGTGGGACGTTATGAAAATATCGCCATCTTTGTTCCTAATACAGTCCCTGGCGATCGCATTATGGCAAAGTTGGAATTTGTGAAAAAGAACTTTGCTAACGCCAGTATTGAAAAAATCCTCTCACCATCAAGCGATCGCGTCCATCCTAAATGTATCGTTGCCGATAAATGTGGTGGTTGTCAATGGCAAACGGTTAGTTATCCCGCTCAGTTGAGAACTAAGCAAAATATTGTTTTGCAAGCATTACAGAGAATCGGTGGCTTTGATGCTGAGATGTTAACAGAGCTAATTTCACCGATTGTTGGCGCGAAGGAAAGTTTGCACTATCGCAACAAGGTTACTTATCCTTTAGCGACGGGGCGAGATGGCAATCTGAAGGCGGGATATTATCAAAAGGGAACGCACAAAATTGTCAATCTCAATCAATGCCCTGCCCAAGATACTCGCCTCGATCCGATGTTGGAAGAACTCAAACGAGATATTCATAACCAATGTTGGGAAATTTACGATGAGAATGCCCATACTGGCTTACTGCGACATTTAGGATTACGTATTGGTCGCAATACAGGCGAAATTCTGATTACATTGGTAACGCGGGATTGGGATGTCCCAAATTTAGGAGTGTTTGCTCAAACTTGGTTAGAGCGATATCCCAAAGTGGTAGGCGTAATTCTCAATTGTAATCCCGATAAAACCAATGCGATTTTTGGTCGTGATAGTCGCTGTATCGCGGGCAAAGATTATCTATTAGAAAAATTTGCAGGTTTAACTTTCCGTTTGCGTGGTGACACTTTCTTTCAGGTCTATACTGAGCAAGCGGAAAAGATGTTGAACATCATTGAATCAGAACTCGATCTAGATGGAACGGAAGTTCTGTTAGATGCCTATGCAGGAATTGGCACGATCGCCTTGCCATTAGCCGAACAAGTCAAACAGGCGATCGCGATCGAAATCCAGCCTCAAGCCACAGCTCAAGGGAAACTCAACGCCGAACTCAATGGCATTGATAATGTGGTGTTTCATACTGGTAAGGTCGAAGAATTGATCGGTACTCTCAACCTAAAACCCGATATCGTCATCCTCGATCCTCCCCGCAAAGGTTGCGAACCTGAAGTAATTACCTTTCTCCGCGAAAATGCTCCAGATCGCATTGTCTATGTCAGTTGCAATCCCGCCACCCAAGCGCGAGATCTGAAACTGTTATGCGAAGGCGATCGCTATCAAATCACCCGCATTCAACCCATCGATTTCTTCCCACAGACCTCCCACGTCGAGGCGATCGCCTTTCTCAAAAAGTCGTAGCAAATTTTTGCAAACCAAAACCAATAGAGGTGGCGCGAAGCGCCGCCTCTATTGGTTTTGGTTCTGATTTGTCCAAGCAATCGCTTTCATGACTATATAAAACTACAAGACTTTGCTAATGCTTTCTGTAACAGTTCCTGATAGTCCCGATCGCCAATTTCATAAGCGCCAAATCTGGCAAGATGTGGATTCATTAGCTGAGCGTCAAATAGACTATAACC
>CAIJEA010000116.1 GCA_903819605.1 uncultured cyanobacterium
AAAACCTGTGGCGCACGCGCAGCGTGCGCCACAGGTTTTAGGGTTTTATATTTAATTTAGTTATGTTAGGAAAAAAGCAAAACCCAGAAGAGAGTTGCGGCGCTTCACACCGCAACTCTCTTCTGGGTTTTATTTCTTAACTTAACTTGGCTGTAGCTAAATCTTTAAAACAAGAATGATAATCATTTTGTAAAATACGGCAGGCAACTACTAAGCATGAAAACAATTTGAAAATTTATGCAAAATACTTGCAATAAAGTTAATTACATAGCCGAAACAGATATTGTGTCAAGTACATTCCAGCCGCTTCTATGCTAATAAAAGCAACGAGCAACGGACAATTTTTGCAATTAGTCTAGTCATCTAAGAATAATTTACTCAAATGATGTTTAAATTAACTCACAGTACTAATGATAATTAGTATCATTAATTTTAGATAGTGTATTAAGTGAGAAAACAATCAATGTCTAATGCTCGGTTTGAAAAAATGCAAAAGTCTTTAGTGGGTGCGATCGCTATTTCAGCGATCGGGATCATGCCAAGCACTATATTGGGAGTATCTGCTCAATCTACGCCATCGCCATCGAGCCAATCATCAGAGCGATCGCTTCCTCCCAAACAGGATGTCATTGGACAGAACGTAACATCAGTCTCACAACTCAGTGATGTCCGCCCAACAGATTGGGCTTTTACAGCTTTGCAATCTTTAATCGAACGTTATGGCTGTATTGCAGGATATCCCGATCGCACTTTTCGGGGCAAACAAGCAACTAGCCGCTATGAATTTGCGGCAGGCTTAAATGCTTGTCTCGACAAAATCAATGAAATCATCTCCGCAGGTTTAGCCGACAAAGTCAGCAAAAGCGACCTTGCCACATTACAAAAACTACAAGAGGAATTTGCCGCCGAACTTGCCACCCTGCGCGGTCGAGTTGATGCACTAGATAGCAAAACCGCCAAGTTAGAAGCTCAACAATTCTCGACTACCACTAAACTAGATGGTCAAGCAATTATGGCTGTCTCCGCAAGCAGCTCAGGAACTGATAACCTCTTAAATCCTAGTGGAACCCTATCAGGAAATTCTGGCAAAGTGAACACGACCGTAATTAGTCGTGTCCGCCTGAACTTTAATACCAGCTTTACTGGCAAAGATTTGCTGCTAACTCGTTTAGAACTTGGCAATGGTGGAACCAATGTAAATAATTCCCTTGATGGAGCTAGTGGTACATTTTTAGGTTTTACAGGATTTGCGAATAGTTCTCAATTTGACTATAGTGGCGCAGGCACAACCGCAGTACTTGGGCGATTACGGTATGACTTCCCGATTGGTGAAGATATCCGAGCTTCAATCGGAGCCGTAATGTCTTTAAATGACCATCTCGATCACAATAGTTTTGCTAATGATGAGTCAGTTGATTTCTCTAGCCGTTTATTTATTAATAATCCTCTCATTTTGCCTGTAAATGACGGAGCCGGTGCGGCTGTTTCTTGGAACATCAATGGCAGCGCCTTCACATTCAGAGCGGGATATGTAGCAGCTAATGCAGCTAGTCCAACCAACAATGGAACTATAAATCGAGGATTGTTTGGCGATCCTTACCAAGGTACTTTTGAGCTAGAATTTGCGCCCAAAAACAGTTCGGACGAAAGCCCTTTTGCATTGCGTTTGCAATATACTCGCGCCTCGGTAAATAATCTCGATTACAATACAGGCGGCGTGAATCTTGAGTGGGCATTTAACAAAGCGATCGCGATCTTTGGTCGCTATGGATTTGGTAATATCAGCAATCGCGGTACTGCAATTTCTACGGCGCTTGGTTCTTACATTAATACTAATGTCACAGGCGATTCGATTAGTCCGCAAACTTGGTCAGCAGGTTTCGCTTTCCCCGATTTATTTAAAGAAGGGGCAATGGCAGCGATCGCAGTTGGACAACCTTTCATTGAGAGCAATGTCGGCAATGCAACTCAAACTAATGTGGAGTTGTTCTATCGCTTCCCAGTCTCTAGTAATATCAGCATCACTCCTGATTTACAGTTTATTTTTAATCCTAATAATAACAGTGGAAACAGCACGATTACAGTTGGCACATTGAGAACCGTATTTACATTCTAATCAAGTATAGAGAGCGCAAAGCGCTCTCTATACTACTGTTGAACTTTAATATTCAGAGAATCTCGAATATCATTGAGAGAGCTTTGCCACAAGGTTTTCCAGTCAATACCAAATAGAGGCTTGGCAGGTTTTGCTAACATCCATCCTTCAGCGATCGCATCCATGTACTCAGTAGAATGCTCAATGTCATAAACTACAGTTTTGAGAAGATTTTTAGCAATTAAAGCTAACCAGAATCGGCTGAATTGGAGTTGTGATACATAAAATGCCTCTAACTGAATCTCGCCAATAATACTGGTATTAAAGCCCGTCACAACATGCCAAACATCATGGGTTTCGGTAATATGAGCGCCTAAAAATTCGTAATCGTTGGTACTGGGTTTGATCTTTAGTGGCTTCAGACCATTCTGAATCATGTGATTAGCATAGGCATATCCCAACGTGTCGGTCGGTAAAAGAGCTAACCGTTCTAAATCAACTTCGCCAACACGAGGATATCTCTCAAAAGCACTTTTGCCTTGGGGGTTACTAGCCAAAAAGTTAATGACTAACTGCAAGCTCTCTAGATCGCTACTAGCCTGAGCTAGGCGATCGATAACACCAAAATCTCCATCAGAAGCTCTCACCATTTCTAAGAACGCAGAAAGAAGAACTTCTTCTCTTTGTAGTTTTAGATCCAATAACTCACTCATAATCTAAGCCATTATTTAGTTTCAGTGGTAGTTAATTCCGCAATGGGCGCGATCGCTTTTAGCCTTAATTTAGGATGATCCGCTTCTACTTGATTCAAATTCCATTGATTTTTAAATAAAAGCACGGGACGATTCCAGCTATCTTTAACTACCATTGTGTTGAAAAGTCTACCAACCGCTTCGAGCGCATCCCAACCATCCTCAACCCAACGCGCTACAGAATAGGGCATTGATTCAAGAATCGTTTCCACACTATATTCGCTTTGCAGTCGATACTGCGCAACTTCAAACTGTAGCTGTCCCACTGCGGCAAGAATAGGATCGCGTTTGGATTCATCAACGGAATACATGATTTGAATTGCGCCTTCTTCTTGCAACTCTGATATACCTTTACGAAACTGTTTGAATTTAGAAGGATTTGGATTGCGGAGAGTACAGAATAGTTCGGGAGAGAAGCAAGGAATTCCCGCATATTGACGCTTTTTACCGAGATAAATCGTGTCACCGATGGCAAACATTCCAGGATTATTCAAACCAATCACATCGCCAGCATAGGCAACCTCGATCGCTTCCCGATCCTGTCCAAATAACTTTTGAGCATGGGATAAGCGAATAACTTTGCCACTGCGTAGATGGGTAACACTCATGTCTTTTTCAAACTTACCAGAGCAGACGCGCACAAAGGCAATGCGATCGCGATGGCGGGGGTCCATATTTGCTTGGAGTTTGAACACAAAAGCTGAGAAATCCTCATCAGTAGGCGAGACTTCCCCACTCGAACTATCGTGAACCGTTGGAGTCATGCCACATTCAAGGAATGATTTTAGGAATAGTTCCACCCCAAAGTTAGTCATTGCGCTACCGAAGAAGATCGGTGTAAGTTTACCACGATGCAAATCTTGAGTATTCCATTCTGCTCCCAGCGAGTCCAGAACCTCTAAATCTTCTAAGAGCTGATTATAAAGATCTTTGCCAATAAATTTAATCGCTTGGGGATCGTCAAAAGGATAAATGTTAACATCTGCCTCCCGTTGTCCGTGGGCACTACGTTTAAATAAATGTACAGTCTTACTAGCGCGATCGTACACTCCTTTAAACTGATCCCCCGTACCGATCGCCCAATTCATTACATAGGGCGTAATTCCTAACTCTTTCTCAATTTCATCTAACAATTCAAGTGGCTCGCGGGTGGGGCGATCCATTTTATTGATAAACGTAAAAATTGGCAGCGATCGCATCCGACAAACTTCAAACAATTTACGTGTTTGTGGCTCAAGCCCCTTTGCGCCATCAACCAACATCACCGCATTATCGGCTGCCGCAAGGGTGCGATAGGTATCTTCACTAAAATCTTTGTGACCAGGAGTATCCAGCAAATTGATGCAATAGCCCATATAGTCAAACTGCAACACGGTCGAAGTGATCGAAATTCCGCGTTGTTTTTCTAATTCCATCCAGTCCGATGTAGCATGACGTTGCGCGGCTCTTGCCTTGACAGCACCCGCAAGGTGAATCGCACCTCCATACAGCAATAACTTTTCAGTTAACGTCGTTTTCCCCGCATCGGGGTGGGAAATAATTGCAAAGGTGCGTCTTCGTTCGACTTCGCGCTCTAGCTCTTGCCACATTTGACTCATGGAAATTTTAACGAACTTTTTTAGTTTGATTGGTATTGCTTCTATAGTAACCCAACGCTAGTGTTAAAGATGTTAGGATGAGCGGCGCTTAGAAATGCCTATCCTAAACCATGCTGACAAAAATAATGCAAGAAAACTTTCAAGAAAATTTTGAACTGACTGGTGAATATATCACTCTATGCAACCTATTAAAGGTCTGCGGTGTTGCCGATACTGGCGGCGTAGCTAAGTTAATGATTATCGATGGTGATGTCGAGGTGGACGGACAGGTTGAATTACGCAAGGGGTGTAAGATCCGTGCTGGTCAAATAGTCAGTGGTTATGGGTTTACAATTCGGGTGATCGCTAATCGCAATTTTTCAGATTAGCTCAGCAATTATGCGAATTGACCAGTATTTAGTAGTCGAGATAGCATTGGTCTTTATTTGCCAGTATTTGTATTTTGCAAGTATAGAAATCTGTTCACTAATTACTTTCCCAGTTTCGTCGATAATCTGCCGCTAGTGGGTAATCTAGCGGTAACTTTTAGTTTAGAAATGATTGTGAAAATCCTTTGGATAAAAAATTTACTAGACTGCTATCTAGGTAGTAAATTAACTACTCAATCGAAATTCCTAAATATTTTTGATATTGACGATCCTATGTGGAGCACGATGCTAGGTTGGGGAATGGTGACGATCGCCGTCACAGTTGCAGCGATCTTGGGGCGATCGATAATTCTTACCTTACAACGCCTAAAAAAATCTAATCTGGAATTAAAAGATCTTATCCAAGAGAAAAGCAATGAATTAGATGCCTCAAAATCTTCATTACAACGAACAAATTTTCTTCTAGACCGTCGCGAACAGCAACTACGCAAACAGCAAGAAGTTTTATTTGCTTTAACTAAAAATAAAGCTATCAATCAAGGAGACTTTATCGTCGCAGTCCAAAATATTACAAAGACTGGAAGCTATGCACTGAATGTCGAACGCGCAAGCATCTGGTTATTCAATAGAGATAAAACTGTCTTACAATGCCTCGATCTCTATCAAAAAAGTTTGAATTCCCATACTGAATCTGATGTTTTAACAAATAAAAAGTATCCTAGTTTTTTTGAAGCATTACTGGAGAAACGCACTATAGCAGTCGAAGATATCCAAGAAGAAGATATATTAAGAGAGTTAGCTCCGTCATATTGCGTACCTCAAGGCATTGTTTCAATTCTGGCTACTCGGTTTGAAGTAGGTGGCGAAATAATGGGCATACTTGCCTTTGAACATACTGACATCGAACATCTATGGATAGAAGAAGAGATCAGTTTCGTTAATTCTTTATCGGATCTACTAGCTTTAGGGATGGAAGCTCAAGAACGTCGAAGGGTGGAAGAGAGCCTACGAGTTGAGCAGAAAAAATCTGAACGATTATTACTCAATGTTTTACCTCCAGAAATTGCTGAACGCCTCAAGAATGTCCAATCCATGACAAAAGTACACTTAAAAACTAGTGGCACAATTGTTGCGGACTCTTTTGATGAAGTGACAGTTTTATTTGCAGATATCGTTAATTTTACTGAATATGCAGCATCTATCTCTGCAAGTGAATTAGTAAATGTTCTGAATGAAATTTTTTCGGAATTCGATCATCTTGTTGAGCAGTATGAACTTGAAAAAATCAAAACCATTGGCGACTCCTATATGGTAGTCGGAGGGTTACCTATCCCTAGTGATAGTCATGCCGAAGCGATCGCGGAAATGGCATTACAGATGCAATCATCAATTAAAAAATTTAAACGTACAGATGGCAGTGACTTTTCGCTTCGGATTGGCATCCATACTGGACAGGCGATCGCAGGTGTTATCGGTACTAAGAAATTTATTTACGATCTTTGGGGCGACACGGTTAATGTTGCAAGTCGGATGGAGTCCTATGGTATTGCTGGTTGTATCCAAGTAACTGAAGTTACATATCAACTTTTAAAAAATAAATATCTTCTAGAACAGAGAAGTGCTATCAATATTAAAGGTAAAGGAGAAATGACCACCTATCTACTAAAAGAGAGAATGGAGATTTAGAATGGCTTTAGAAGCGCTAAACATTTAGGACTTACGCAAAAATGTCTTAAAACCCACATTTCACCGTAGGGGCAATTCATGAATTGCCCCTACATTTCGTCATTTTGTGTACGTCCTAACACTAAATATCCTATAGCAGTCCTAAACATTTGTGATAAAGGCAAGGGGCTTAAGCCCCTTGTTATAAGATTCTGTTTCTCATGACTCATTTAGGATTGCTATAAATCTAAAACCCCATCTTTAGCGCAACTTGCCAATGCATCATGTTTAAAATCCGCAATATAATAGCTAAGCCATTTAAAAATGTTCCACTTAAATTTGTTCTAGTAATGCCGTTTGTAATAGAAATTTGCTTGGCAACAGGATTGATTTGGGGATTTACTTTTCATAATGGACAGCAAACCGTGGAGATGATGTCAGAAAGTTTGAGTGGCGAAATCGGCGATCGCATTAGCTCAGAACTAAGCAACTACTTACATAAAGCATCACAGGTTAAAGAATCGAATAACGATTATATTCCCAACCAAATTAATATATTTCTTCGCAGTCTGAAAATTAGCGAAAAAGGGCGAGTTTTTATAATCGAACGCTCTGGTTTAGTAATTGGAACTTCTGCACCTGAACAAACCTTTTCAGTAGTAAATGGAAAAGCTCAGCAAATAAATATTCTAGATAGTAAAGACGCTCTATCGCAATCAACAGCTCAATATCTTCTTAAAAGGTATGGCAAGTTTGCGGTATTTCAAGGAACTGAGCATATCAATACGCTTTTAGAAGGTGAAGATCATTTTATTCGAGTGCAACATTGGAGCGATGACTACGGATTAGATTGGTTGATTGTGATTGTGGTTCCAGTATCACAATTTACGGGTTCCATGCACGACCAAACTCAGATAATGATTTTGCTATGTTATGCCGTGTTAGCGATCGCAATTTTGCTAGGCATGATTACTGCACGATCGATTACTACACCACTACTTAACTTAAGTGAAGCTTCCAAGGCAATTACTCTCGGCAAAGTATTTACTAGAGTGAAAGTCGAGGGAACTAGTGAAATTAAAACTTTGTCAGAATCATTTAATACAATGGCAGAAATGATGGCAAATTCATTTTTGCAATTAGAGAAGTTAAATCAAGAGCTAGAAATGCGCGTACAGGAAAGAACTCACGAACTGAACGCCTCAAAAGCAGATCTGCAACGTACAAATTTTTTATTGAACCGTCGAGAGAGCCTACTCCGAAAACAACAGGATGTTCTATTTAGTCTTACTAAAGACAAATCAATTAATCAAGGAGATTTTATTGTTGCAGTTCAAAATATCACCCGTACTGGTAGTCACGCTTTAAATGTTGAAAGAGTCAGTATTTGGCTGTTTGACACCGCAAAAACTCTGCTACATTGCCTCGATCTATATATCAAAAGTACAAATACACATACAGAAGCAGATTTCTTAACATCTCAAGAGTATCCTAATTTTTTCGCTGCTCTCCGTGCAAAACATAGTATCGCTGTAGAAGATATTCAAGAAGATGACGCTTTACAAGAACTGATCAAGCCCTACTTCCAGCCTGTTGGAACAGTATCTTTATTGGTCAAAGCCTTTGAAACTGACGGTGAGGTAACGGGTGTAATTTTCTTTGAACATACTGAAATCGAACACTTATGGCTAGCTGAGGAGCATAGTTTCGCTAGTTCCTTAGCAGATTTATTGTCTTTAGGGATGGAAGCACAAGAACGTCGCCGTGCCGAAGAGAATTTGCGAATTGAACAGATGAAGTCAGAGCGATTATTGTTAAATGTCTTACCCCAAGAGATTGTAGAACGATTGAAATTATCACAGTCAAAGGCTTTGGCAAATAAAATCTCCGAGACCTATACAAACGATATATTAGACCCCGATCCCATATTTGATGGCTTCACAAATGGACATGGCGGGGCAATTGTTGCCGACGCATTTGATGAAGTTACGGTTTTATTTGCCGATATTGTGAGATTTACTGAATATGCAGCTTCTATTTCAGCGAGTGAGTTGGTCAATTGTCTAAATGATATCTTTTCTGAGTTCGATCGCCTTGTGGATTTATACGATCTAGAAAAAATTAAAACTATTGGAGATTCTTACATGGCAGTTGGAGGGCTGCCAACACCAAGCAAAGATCATGCTGAAGCGATCGCGGAAATGGCTTTAGAAATGCAAGCATCAATTAAAAAGTTTAAACGTAGCGATGGAAGTGATTTTTCTCTGCGGATTGGTATTCATACTGGTCAAGCGATCGCAGGGGTAATTGGCACTAAGAAGTTTATTTACGATCTTTGGGGCGATACAGTCAATGTCGCGAGTCGAATGGAGTCTAATGGTGTAGATGGTTGTATTCAAGTAACCGAAGTAACTTATCAACTTCTAAAAGACAAATATCAATTTGAAACAAGAAGAGAGATCGACATCAAAGGCAAAGGTAAGATGACGACTTATTTACTCATTGGAAGGCTATCAATTCCCCATGTACAAACGATCTGCTAGTCTAATAATCAAAGATCGTTAGGATAGCTATATTTCTGCTTAAAATGTTAAAAGATATGCATCATAAACATGCTTAAAGTGACGCTTACTACTCATATCGTCAAAAGCCTAAAAAATATACCTTTAAAGGTGATTTTAGTTGTACCTTTTGTTGTGCAGATTTGTATAGCTGTCGGAGTAGTAGGAATACTGTCTTTTCGTAATGGACAGCAATCAGTAAGTGAATTAGCCACGCGATTAAGTGGCGAAGTCAGCGATCGTATTAGTACAAAACTAGATAATTACTTAAAAATACCGCCACAGATTAATCAAGCTAATGTTGATGCAGTGAAGTTAGGAATTCTAAATCTCAAGGATTTTCAGCAAACAGGTAAGTTCTTTTGGACGCAACTACATCTATACGAAGTTGGTTATATTAACTTTGCTTTTAACAATCAAGAATTTATCGGTACTGAGCGAAAAGATAATGGACAGCTAATAATTAATGAGACAACTTTAGCAAGAGGAATCACCAAAACTGCCAGCTTTTCCACCGATAGTGAAGGTAATCGCCAAAAACTAGAAGAAGTTATCGAAAAATCTAAAGATGTTCGAGAGGAAGCATGGTATGCGGATGCCATAAAAGCGGGTAAGCCAACATGGACAAGAATTTACCAATGGGATGATCGCCCCGAAGTGTTATCAATTTCCCATAGCTATCCACTGTACGATCGCGATCGCAAGGTGATTGGGGTGCTAGGTATTGATTATATTCTTACGCAATTAAATACTTTTCTTCTAGATCTAAAATCTGACCAATCAAGTCGCATTTTTATTATTGAGCGATCGGGTTTATTGGTGGGAACTTCTAGCAATGAGCGATCCTTTATGCTAATTAATGGAAAGCCACAACGTTTAAATATCCTGAACAGTAGAGATCCTCTGACAAGAGCTACTGCCCGCTATCTCAACAATGAATTTGGTGGGTTTGAGTCGATTCAGGGTAAGAAACAATTTGAGCCAATTTTAGAGAATGAGAAGCAATTTGTTCAGGTACAGTCTTGGCGCGATCGCTATGGACTCGATTGGCTAATTGTGGTTGTTTTACCTGAGTCTAGCTTTATGGGACAAATTTACGATCGCACGCAGTTTACGATCTTATTTAGTATAGCGATATTGGCTTTAGCGATTTTAATTGGAATGATAACAGCTCGTTCGATTACAGCTCCACTACTTAAATTGAGCGGAGCTTCGCAAGCGATCGCTAATGGGCAACTGGATTCTAGGGTATCAATACAAGGAACGAGTGAAATTAAAGTTTTATCTGAATCATTTAATCGCATGGCAGAGATGCTTACAGAATCATTTAATCGTCTAGAAAAAGCGAATATTGAATTGGAATCAAGAGTGCAACAAAGAACAAGCGAACTCCACGATTCGCAGTTATCACTACAACGTAGTAACTTTCTATTACAGCGCCGTGAACAACAGTTGCGAAGGCAGCAAAAGGTTTTGATCGACCTCACTAGAAATAAAGCACTCAATTTGGGTGATTTTATTATGGCGGTGCAAAACATTACTAAAGCCGCTAGCCAAACCCTAGATGTTGAAAGAGTTAGTGTTTGGCTATTTGATAATACTAAAACTAGATTGCATTGCCTCGATCTGTACATTAGAAGTAGTAATACTCATAACGAAGCTGATTTCTTAGGTGCAGAACAATTTCCGATCTTTTTTGCCGCACTTCAAGAAAAACGTAGCTTGGCAATAGAAGATGTGCAGGAAGAAGAACCAGTCGCAGAGCTTCGACAAGACTATCTTAACCCACTTGGAGTAGTATCTCTATTAGTATCTGCCTTTGATCTCGCTGGAGAACTAACAGGGGTTTTGATGTTTGAGCAAATTGAGATAGAGCGTTATTGGATGCTAGAGGAAATTAGCTTTGCTAGCTCTTTAGGCGAGTTATTGTCATTGGGCATGGAAGCTCAAGAACGCAGACGGGTAGAAGATAACTTACGGATCGAGCAGATGCGCTCAGAACGTTTATTACTAAATGTTTTGCCAAAAGCGATCGCCGAACGCTTGAAATCCTCTCAGATTTACACGCCTACCAATATCCCTACCAATGTCGTTATTAATATACCTTCTGAAATCCTATCAAATTCTATTTCAAAATTTAGAAATAGTGGCACAATTGTTGCTGACACCTTTGAAGAGGTAACTGTCCTTTTTGGAGATATTGTCGGATTTACCGAATTTGCATCGGCAGTGACGGCAACCGAATTAGTGAATATGCTCAATGAGATATTTTCAGAATTCGATCGCTTAGTAGATTCCTATGGACTCGAAAAAATTAAAACGATTGGTGATTCCTACATGGCAGTCGGTGGCTTGCCCCTGCCAAGACACGATCACGCTGAAGCGATCGCGACAATGGCTTTAGAAATGCAAAAGACAATTAGTAAATTTATCCGCCACGATGGTAGTTCTTTCGAGCTTCGGATTGGTATTCATACTGGACAAGCAGTTGCAGGCGTAATCGGGAAGAAGAAGTTCATTTACGATCTGTGGGGAGACACAGTAAATATTGCCAGTCGGATGGAGTCTCATGGAGTCGCAGGTCTCATTCAAGTAACGGAAGTCACCTATCAACTTTTAAAAAATAAATTCCAATTCACCCCTAAGAGGGTGATTGAGATCAAGGGCAAAGGTGAAATGGTTACTTACTTTTTAACAGGAAAACTAGAAGTATAATTCCCTAATGATAGAAAGCATCGATAACAAAGCAAACACTGATCTGAACGATCTCTATATGCAGCAATGTATTGAGTTAGCGCGACAGGCAAGGGGGCAAACCGCACCAAATCCGATGGTAGGCAGTGTGATCGTCAAAAATGGGCAAGTACTGGGCAAGGGTTTTCATCCGAAGGCAGGACAGCCCCATGCAGAAGTATTTGCGATTCGTGAAGCTGTGCAGACTGGTGAAGATTTAAGTGATGCGACTCTATATGTAAATTTGGAACCTTGCAACCATCATGGACGAACGCCGCCTTGCTCTGAGGCAATTGTCCAAGCGGGCATCGGTCATGTTGTTATCGGGGCAATTGATACCGATCCGCGAGTTGCTGGTACTGGTTGCGATCGCCTACGTGCAGCAGGAATCAAAGTGACGACTGGTATTTTAGAACAACAATGTTTAGAACTAAATGAGGGATTTTTTCATCGAATTAAAACTAATTTGCCCTTTGGAATATTTAAGTATGCGATGACTCTTGATGGCAAAATTGCCACGACATCAGGGCATAGCTATTGGATTACAGGAAAAGAAGCGCGACAAAGGGTTCACGATCTCCGTCTTGGCTGTGATGCCATCATTACTGGTGGAAACACCGTCAGGCTAGATAATCCCCACTTAACAACCCATGGCATAAGCGAGCATTGTCCCTTACGTGTTGTGGTGACAAAGAGTTGCGATCTTCCTGAAGAAGCAAATTTATGGAAAATTACTGATGCCGAAAAAACTTTGGTTATAACGCTCCCTAATGTAAATCTACAACTCAAGCAAAAGCTACGCGATCGCCAAGTGGAGATTTTGGAATTAGAAGATATATCTCCACAAGTCATCATGCAAGAGATGGGAAACCGTAGTTGCAATACAGTCTTGTGGGAATGTGGAGGTAGATTAGGTGCTGCTGCAATCAAAGCCCAAATGGTTCAAAAAATCTATGCATTTATTGCTCCTAAACTAATTGGTGGATTTTCCGCCCCTAGTCCAATAGACAATCTTGGCTTAAACCTGATGACTGATGCAATTAATCTGTTAAGACCACAATTTCAGCAAATTGGTACAGATTTTTTAATTACTGGCTATACCAACTCCTAGCTTACAGCAATTACCGATCAAACGAACCACAAGAAAAATTCTGAAAGCGTTGCTTTGCAACGCTTTCAGAATTTTTCTTGGTTTGGGTTTGAGCACAAAGCGCTGTAAGTCGTTTATACAGCAAAAACCAGAAGAGAGTTGGGGGGGGGGGGGGGGG
>CAIJEA010000117.1 GCA_903819605.1 uncultured cyanobacterium
CCACTCGCTTCTGGTTTTTGGTTTTGCCCTAACATACAGCCTGTTTAGGCTTTATGTAGTACAAGAAAATTTTTAAAAGTGTTGCTTCGCAACACTTTTAAAAATTTTCTTGGGTTTCGAGAAAGCGCAAAGCGCTGTAACTGACTACTGCTATAAATTGCTATAAATATTAAATTGAGAAATGATAGAGATCTTTACGCTTTGTGGATTTGCGCTTTTAGCAGGGTTTATTGATGCGGTGGTCGGGGGAGGTGGACTGATTCAACTACCAGCGATGTTAATTGTGCTACCACATACAGCGATCGCACCCATCTTAGGAACAAGTAAGTTTGTCTCAATCTCAGGAACCACAATTGCCGTACATCAATATGCTCAACAACAAAAAATTGAATGGGGAACTACAATTCCCGCAATGGTTACGGCTTTTATTTTTTCTTTCTTAGGCGCAAGAATTACGAGTCTGCTTAATCCTAATTTAATGCGTCCTGTGATTTTAGTTTTGTTAATCAGCGTAGCAATCTATACCTTTAACAAAAAAGATTTTGGACTATTACAAATCTCAAAACTTAGCCAATCGCAACAATGGTTGTATAGTGTCGCGATCGGTTGTGTAATCGGTTTTTACGATGGATTCTTTGGTCCTGGTACAGGCAGTTTTTTAATCTTTGCATTTGTCGGCATCTTTGGATATAGCTTTCTCACCTCTTCTGCTTCCGCAAAAGTAATTAATTTTTCTACAAATCTCGCAGCTCTTCTTTACTTTGCCTTTACGAATAATGTTATTTATCAAATAGGAATCCCAATGGCAATTTGCAATATCTTAGGAGCATTTTGCGGTTCTAAGTTAGCCATTAGTAAGGGCAGTCAATTTGTAAGAAAGCTATTTCTAGTAATTGTATCTTTACTAATTCTTAAATTAGGTTATGACACGATTTATCAATAATTATGTGCGGGATTGTGGGTTTCGGCTCCGCTCAGCCAACAATAATATTGTTGGCTGAGCGGAGCCAAAGGCTCTTTTATATAATTTAGAACCATCATATCATTACTAAGTTTTAAATATACAAATTAACGCGAAAGAATAGGTATTTATTAAGTTATTAAATCAATCAAATATTGTGATTGGTTTATCAGTTATTCATCCCCTTTCTACTGATTTATTGAGATAGAATGTATTCAGGGAAACAAATGTAATGTTTCTTAATACAAAAAATCCTTAATCAACACACATCAGTATGAAATACCTCACACAACTGACTGTTTCCTCCCTGTTTATGGCGACTTCTCTAAGTATCGTTGCGGTAAGTAATAGCGCGATCGCTGAAGGTTTAACGTCACCATCCGTAAAAACTGGCTTTATCCAAGTTCCTAGCCTAATCTCTACAGATACTAGCGATCGCGATCCTAATACTCGTAATGCCACCTATTCATTTCAAATATCTGTCCCTAAAGAAGCAGGTGCATCTTTACAAAAGGTGACGATCGCTCAAAAAGATCCCATTGAGCCAATTAACTTCGCCAGCGATCGAACTACAGCTTATATCCAAGAACCATCAGGCGATCGTACAACCATAGAAACTACAACTGAGATCGATCCCAATACCAGAGCCGTATCCGTTATTTTCACTTCCCCCGTTGCCGTAGGTAAAACTGTAATTGTTGGCTTGCGCCCAGTTAGTAACCCCAGTCTGGAAGGCGAATATGTCTTTGGGATAACTGCATTTAACAATTCTCAGGAATCCCAAGGTCAATTGATTGGCTATGGCAGATTAGGTATTTATAACACCTTCTTTTATGGAGCCTTAGCACCTACATTTTAAGTAGATCAATCGTGTAAAGCGCGTCTATTTTGTTGTGTGGCATTAAACCCAAATAAATAAAGAAGGAGCAAAGCTCCTTCTTTATTTATTTGGGTTTTGATTTGTTCTAGCTATCTCTTACACGTAGTAAAGCCAGTCACGAGGAGGTGTGACTGGCTTTGAAATTTACTAGGAAAAATACTTTTCCTAGTAAGTTAACATTACCTAATTTTTTGGGATATGCCTTCTGTCAAATTACAGAAGCTCTTCTACTCCATACAAAGTAGTTGGACAAGTCTAGTACTAAACAATATGGCTTAAGTAGAAATACTAACTCTATGAAAAATCTCTACCAATATTTGCCTTAGCAATCGGACTTAAAACCATACATAGGCGTAAACAAATGGTGATTTTATCGTCCGTTATTTTTTAGTAAGTAGCTGGGTGTAATTAAATATAAAACCCAAAAACCTGTAGCGCACTCTGCAAGTGCGCTACAGGTTTTAACTCTATTTTTTTAATAAGACATAAAAGCCAGAAGTGAGTTGCGGCGCGAAGCGCCACAACTCACTTCTGGCTTTTTGTTTGGCTACAGCAATATTGTTTAAAATACTTAGATAAACTAATAATTAGCATTCCGCAGAATTGTAGCCCAGACGACATAACTTTTTCTCTTAACTATGGCAGAGTAATATAAATCTACGATAAATCAATCGGATAACGAGGGTACTACTAGTAAATAGTGAGGAGCTAAGAAAACAGTGATTGAGCTTGTCAGCGATACCCGTTGTATTCAATGCAATATTTGTGTATCAGTTTGTCCAACTAATGTCTTCGATCGCGTTGTCGATGCTCCACCAGCGATCGCGCGGCAAAGTAATTGCCAAACTTGCTTTATGTGTGAGTTGTACTGCCCTGTTGATGCTTTGTATGTAGACTCGAATGCTAATGAGCATGTAGTTGTGGATGAAAAGACTCTCATTGCTTCAGGAGTTCTCGGCAGCTATCGCAAGAGTATTGGCTGGAGTAAAGATAAGACTCCCGCTTTAGCAACATCGTGAATTTCATAGAACAATTGAGCAAAAATTTAAGAGGTGTGGGTAATGCAACCCAAATTTGGCCATAGAATTTTACCTAAATGGACAAAATCAGCGATCGCCGCAATCGCTATTCTTTCTTTGACCCTAACTACAAGTAGCTGTAGTACAGGCTCTGTGCAATTAACTAATGATGCAGAAGCCCCCAAAATCGCCGTAGTAAATCAAACACCTAAGGAAGCAGTTATATTACGGGTTGGATTTATTAGCTCTGAAAGTAAGATTCCCATTGGTCCTGAAGGTTGGGCTTTAGAAAAAAATTTGTTAGTCCCAGAACTTAAGGAATTTGGCATTACGGAAGTAAAATTCATTCCCTTTGTCGGAGGTCCACCTCTTAATGAAGCGATCGCAGGAAATCGACTTGATTTAGGGATGTATGGTGATACGCCTGCATTAGCTGGGCGATCGGCTGGTTTGAAGACCGTAATTATTAATCAGAATCGCGTTGGTAATGACGCATATTTAATTACCAAGAAAAATGGTGC
>CAIJEA010000118.1 GCA_903819605.1 uncultured cyanobacterium
ACGCCTAATTATTCGCTTTTTAATGCCTATTTTTTGGGTGGGAAGGGAGTAGGATAGAGTATCTGTGGTGATATATAGATGCTTTGTCGATTATGGGAAATCAACGACCGATCGCTGTAGATTTATTTGCAGGCGTGGGCGGAATGACTTTGGGCTTTGAGCAAGCAGGATTTGATGTACTTGCCTCAGTGGAGATAGACCCAATTCATTGCATTATCCATGAATACAATTTCCCGATGTGGGCAGCGATTTGTGCGAGTGTTACCGACATATCAGGTGATGATATTCGCAAAGGCTCAAAAATAGGCGATCGCGAAGTTGATGTTGTATTTGGAGGACCACCTTGCCAAGGTTTCTCTCTGATGGGTAAACGAGCCTTTGATGATCCGCGTAATCAATTAGTCTCACATTTTATGCGTTTGGTAACTGAACTGAACGCAAAATACTTTGTAATGGAAAATGTCAAAGGATTGACTTTAGGCAATCATCGACATTTTGTAGATGAGATCATTGAGAACTTTGAGAAAAAAGGTTATAAAATCCTCAAACCATATCAAGTTCTTAATAGCTCTCACTATGGAATACCTCAACACCGTGAGAGATTATTTCTAATTGGTTGTCGTCAAGATTTGACCCTTCCTAATTATCCATCGCCGATTACCAAACCTGCCAAAGTCAAACGCTTTCCTAAAGAGCTTATTGACTTACCTGATAGCCCTACTGTTAGTGATGCGATCGCAGATTTACCAGATATTACTAAATATAAAGAACTTAGTAATCGTGATTGGTGTGTGGCAGATTATAAAGAACCTAGGAGTGACTATAGTATGTATCTACGAGGATTAAAATCCGATCTTAGTAATCTAGCTTATCCACGCCAATACGATCCCAAATTACTTACTTCTAGCATTAGTACAGTACATACTCCCACTTCGATAGCGCGATTTCGTTCTACACCAAATGGAAAAGTCGAGAAAATAAGTAGATTCTTAAAGCTCGATCCAGATGGTATCTGTAATACATTAAGAGCAGGAACTCCTAGTAATCGAGGCGCATTTACTGCACCTCGTCCTATTCATCCTGAACAACCTCGTTGCATTACTGTCCGTGAAGCTGCACGATTGCATTCTTATCCAGATTGGTTTAGGTTCCATAGTACTAAATGGCATGGTTTTAGACAAATAGGTAATTCAGTGCCGCCACTTCTAGCTAGAGCAGTCGCAACAAAATTATGTGAAGTATTAGAGTTAGAACTCAACAAGCCAATTAAAAAAGTTATTTCAAAAAATAATGCTAACGTCCTACAAATTAAAATGGTAGAAGCAGCCGAAAAGTATGGAGTTAATCCACATGTGATAGAGCCAAGAGTTAAGCAGGAAATGCATTAGAAAATATAGCTAAGTCAACTCGCTGCGATCAAATTATTGCTGAGATTTTCAGGCGACACTATATTGAGAATGACGAATCACACTCTGGGATCGGATGCAGGGAGGAGAAGACAATCTTCATTCCACGTAACATCAGTTACAGTAGTAGCCAGTTATGTTGGGACAGATGCAAAACCCAGAAGAGAGTAGCGGCGAAACTCACTTCTGGGTTATACAGCAATTACCGATCAAACAAACCAAGAAAGAACTTAAAAACATTGCTTCGCAACGTTTTTAAGTTCTTTCTTGGTTTGGGGTTGAGCGCAAATGGCTGTATATCTAAACTTACTTGGCTATAGCTGTACTATGATTGATTTTTTGTTTTCAAATTAGTATCTATTCATTTGAAAACTTCTAAAGTGTTAGATTTTATGGCTAAGATGGGTGGAGCTTTGCGCCACCCATCTTAGCTTTTTTCTCCTGTACAAGAAGAGTGACTAGAAATGAAGTTCTTTTTTGTAGCAGCATCTATTTCTATATCATTGTAGGTTTGTTTTAATGATCGAAACGTATGCTGAAGAAGAAAATCAAGAACTTAAAGTATCAGTTCGTACTAGTCTCAAAGCATCGACCATCGATGGAAGTTTATCTACAGTTTTTAGTAATATCACTGGAGGCGTTTTACTCAGCAGTTTTTTGTTGAATTTAGGTGCGAGTCCCTTTGAGATTGGTATGCTGACTTCGCTACCGATGGTGGTAAACCTCTTACAGCCTCTAGGCGCATTGTTATCTAATCGCTCTAATAGTCGTCACGACTATGGAATCTGGACATTTTTGCCATCACGGTTGCTTTGGTTAGTTCTACTAATTGGCATAATTTTTAACAGGACAAATACCGATCTCTCAAAACAGCTTGTGTATTTGACCTTGATTTTGGTTGGGCTTTCCAATACATTAGCTGCGCTAGGTAGTGCTTCTTGGATGAGTTGGCTAGCAGCCTTAGTTCCCCCAAAGCTGCGCGGACGCTACTACAGTGTTCGCAGTATAGTCAGTAATATCACGAGTTTACTTTCTTTGCCGATCGCCAGTTTTATCATTTCCAATTGGCAAGGAGGAGCGATCGCGGGTTATGGCATTGTTCTGAGTATTGGTATTTTAGCTGGTTTAGCAAGCTTAGCTTGTCAGCAGTTTATGGTGGATGTTAATCCCCAGAGATATCAAACAGTAATTCAGGTGGGAAATCGAATTAGAAATTGGCGCGAACGTCATCAAGATAATCTATTCAATAGTTTAATCGCTCCGTTTAAAGATCGTAACCTGATCGTTTTTCTGATCTATTTTGCACTTTGGGGCTTTGCGGTTAATCTTAGTACTCCATTTTTTAATCTCTATATGTTAGACAATCTTGATGTTGATATCACTTGGGTAACTCTATTTAACAGTCTATCCAATGGCGCAAACATGTTGATGCTATTAGTATGGGGAAGATTAAGCGATCGCTTTGGTAACCGACCTTTATTATTATTTGCAGGGATAGCGATCGCAATTACACCAATATTTTGGTTATTGACTGGTATAGAGCAAGTCCAATCTCAATTATGGATATATTTATTAGTATTCCATCTCTTTTTGGGTGGAACTTGGGCAGCGATCGATTTAGGCACTAATAATATCCAGATTGCGATCGCTCCCCTCCAACATCATGCAACTTTCTTTGCGATCGTTTCCGCAGTTGCAGGTTTAGGTAGTGCTTTAGGCACTACCGCAGGTGGCATCTTAGCCCAGTACGCTCATTATGAAGGAGTTCTTGGTGTGTTTTTCCTCTCCGCCATGCTGCGCTTAGTTGCGCTTATTCCTTTACTATTTGTCCATGAAAATTCTAGTTGATAATATTTTGAGAGCGCAAAGTGTCCTCAAAATATTAATTTATGGCATTTCGCGAAATAGCATAACTCTCTGATCCGTTCCTTTAGACTGGTACATTGCCCTATCAACCTTTTTAAGAAGGATCTCAGCAGTTTCTCCATCCATTGGACATATGGCAATACCAATAGTGGCACTTATAGAAACATGAATTCCATCAAAATCACATTCTTCAGCAATGCGATCAACCATTTTTTCGGCTAGGCTAATCGCTTCGGCTTCTAGTTTGATATTTAGCAGGACACATACAAATTCGTCGCCTCCCCATCGACTGACCATATCTTCACCGCGAACAAAGGCTTGTAAACGTTGTGCCACTGTTATCAACACCTTATCGCCAATGTTATGACCATAGGAGTCATTAATATTCTTAAATTTGTCAAGGTCAATGAACATGACAGCTAACTTCCAATCGTGCCTTCTTGCTTGAATCAAGCCATGATCGAGCCTTTGTTCAAACAGCAACCGATTTGGCAGTCCAGTTAGAGAGTCATGCAGCGCATTGTGTAAAGCATATTTCTCTTTTGCTTGGGAATTTGATAAATCGGTTTGTAACTTGAGTAGATCTTCCTTTGTTTGTTTTAGTTCAGATTCAATATCGATTCTTTCCGCCACTTGCTTGGTGAGTTCGGTATTAACTTGGTGTAGATCTTCCGCTGCTTTTACTACCTTTTTTTCTGCTTCTTCGTTCTGGGCGATCACCTCTTCGATAGTTGGAAATGGAGGAATGACTTTATCATCATTTTTGAGCACTGCATTTACCGAGCCAAGTTGAGCCGCAGCCTGCTCTACGTCTTCTTTGATTTCTTCGCTTTGATCGAGGACATGTTTAAGAGGAATTTCTTGAGTGCGTACTACTTTATTCAAATTACTTACATCTGCTGTAATTTTTTTAGCCATATTATTTTCTACACTAAATAAAATTAATGTGGATATTTTGAGACGCTTACTGTAGCTTACTATTTTAATTATTATCGTGTCATTCTACTGTTTGAAATCATATTTGAGCAATGTATGAATTGAATGACTTGTATAAAAATACAATCAATCTTTACATTTCAAATAATCAGCGACGATATTTTGGGTATTTAAAACCGCCAGTATTATAAAATTACTGGATTTTTGACGCAATCATACTAACGAGAACCAATAAACCTAGGGCTCTCCGAAAGTAATTAACACCTTGAAATAATTCTTCCCAAGCCCAAGTAAATAAGGAGCCAAACGCGATTACTTCTAATCCAATATTAATTTTACCTGTTGTAAAAACCAGTTTTAATAAACTAGTTACGATCCAGACAATGAGAGGTAAATTCGGCATCTGAGCAAGAACAATTTTACCTTCGCGATCGCGAAATACTTTATCAAACAACGTATTTTCCATAACTCTAGTATATGACTGATTTTCTCTCAGTATTTTATTGCTGTAGCATGATTATCAATCTATACAGCCCAATCAACCTTTGGATGGATTGGGCAACACTTCGGCATCACAGATCTTCCTTACCCAAAAGATAAGTGGCGAAGCGTCGCCACTTATCTTTTGGGTTTTATGTCCTAAGCAAAACTTACATTGCTATATCCTAACAAGATTGATTACAGTTATGACTTTGATCGTGTTTGCGATTACTTTCGATTACGTTTTGTATTGTATTCAATCAATTCATTCAGAAAGTCAAACAGCTCCCTGTCACAGTGATGCTAGAGGTAAGAGTAGCTAACTTGACTCTGGTTTTCGTATCTCAAGCACAATCAAAAAAAATCAAAAACCTACACCGTCTGCACATTGGGCAGCGAAGGTTTTGGGGTTTCTTTAATTGCGCCTAGCTACTTAAAACAATTCTCAACTTCAATATGGAGCGCACATCATGAGTTTAAAAGACAGAGCTAATGCAACTGCCAAGAATGTCGAAGGCAAGGTTCAAGAGGCAGTAGGCGATCTGACTGGTGATACTAAAAGTCAAGCGGAAGGTAAAGCAAAACAAGCCGAGGCAAAAGTTCGCCATGCTGCTGAAGATGTCAAAGATGAAGTCAAAAAAATTATTGACTAGTAGTTCCTTGGCTATAGCTAAATCGTAAAGCACGATGACTTCTCAAATCCTACCAAATACATTTTTAGAGTTAAAAAAGATGTTTTTACTTCAACAATTTCGTCACTTTTTTGCAAGTGTTAGTTTGTCTATCATGTTCGCAACTGTCATTGCTTTTGGTTTGGGAACTGAGGCTGCTTGGACAGCAATTCCACTTACCGAGATCATCAACCAACCACAGGTGCAAATCTCAACCATGAAACAAGCCGACACTATTAATAATGCCAAGGGGCAAGTTAAAGAAATGATCGGTAACATGACTGGTGATTCAAAAAAACAATCCGATGGCAAAGCCATGCAATTTAAAGCTAAGACGCTAGAAGGACTCAATAATAGTATTGAGGCTCCTAACTACAAGTCTAGTGGAGAAAATAATCAAACTGAAGACCAAGCTCATGAGTCAACGAAGGATGTAGAAGCCCAAGTTCGTGAAACTTTCAAATAAGAAACTATAGGTGATGTACCGCGTGAAGCGCGGTACATCATAATATCTTAACGAAAGTTCCACATTTCGTAGCGCCCATTGCGGAGCGTGAGAATTTGTCCTTCAGTACTGCTAGGTAAGACATCCAGCCAAATTCTGCCACCATTCATGTCACTAAATAATAGGGAACCATCGCTTGAAAATGCGATCGCTAATGGATAATGTCTGTCGCCTAAATCAACTTGAGTGCGATCTAGAAGTAATAAATATTCAGGCTTACTAGAGCCATCTAGATTAACTGCTGAAAGTGTCCATTGCTGCTGCACTAATACGCTGAAATCTTCAATACTCATAGAGACTTGACCATTGCGGCGCAACTCACTATACATAGAGCGAATTAAGCGCTCGATCACTTTAGGCGAGAGAGTTTGCCAATCGACAGGAGTTCCCTTGGGTGGATCGAAAGTTCCGCCACTGGTCACAAGGGGTGGAATAATACTTTTGCTTAGTAATGGTGCTAGCCCAGCTTCACCCGATGCAAGAATCTTTAACCTTCCATCATCACCAACCCAAAGAGATTGAGCTGTTAGTATTGATGTTTGTGATTTCCCAAAAGCGTCATATAAAACTACTCCAAGACCACTATTAAGCGAAAGTCCTAAAACTTTCCACAATAGAATTGATGAGCGATCGCTTAGTTCAGGGAATGGATCGTTGCGCCATTTATCACCATCTTTGATCAGGTCAATACTAACTTCATACCAAGCCTGTCCAGATTCAAGTTTTGGTGGGGGCAAAAACCATTCAGCGCCGACATTCCCCTTGCCAATATATGTAACGCTACCCAGCAATTGTTGAGGCTTGAGTGAAAGAGGTGCAAGATCGAGCCTTTGCAATAATTGATTGAAATCTTTAGAATCAACTTTTTGTTCGCGCAACCAGAATTCAGCACGACGTAAGCCATTACGCTGCAAAACTACTAATCCTCCCCAAAGTTTGACTTCTTTAGCATCCGTAAAATTTAGCATTGTCATCACTCTCTGCCAAATATGGGGATGATATTTAGTCAACATTTCCGCAATTTTATCCCCTTTATAGGTGGGATCGTTAGCGATCGCCAATGCCTCAGTCCATCGACCATCAATAATATTAATGAGCGCTCTTTCGCCAATATTAGAATTTGGCTGCTGCGCCCGCTCAGATGTAATCTTGGCATGTAGAGAGATCATGTCATATTGCTCTTGCAAAAATGGCGAGAGTGTTTTGCCTTGCGATCGCAACTCATCAACCATGAGATTAAACTTTCCTAGGGCAGGTGACCATAGACCGACACTCGCCATTAGAAGCGCATCCTGATAGGACTTTGGTTGATCCTTCGCTTCATTTAGTGTCACCTGTCGCAATTGAATATTGTGAATAGAAGTATCACTCTCCTCTTCAGGTTGATAGATCAAGAATAATGGTTCAAATTCTTGAGTTTGATTGATTACCAATTGCAATGAGCTAGCATTACTAGCGAGAGCATTGCGCCATTTAGGAAGTTCTCCCGCAGGGCTTGTCCATGCATTTAGTTCAACTAATTGCGATCGCTTATCTGTCACAAAATAATAGATTTGACCATAGGAAATTCCATCAACGTTGGCAGATGTAGTGAACCAAATCCCATTATCTTGATTTGGTGAGTTATCTAGCAATAAAAACTTTTTGAGCGGAAGTCGATTGCGATTTGGTTGCAGTTTTTCAGGAATAGCATAGGTTGCATATTTGAGCAGAGGCGATCGCACAAAGTACTCATCAATCCCCGAAACCGTTGTTGTACTAACCAACAAAAACTTCTCTTCGCCTCGATCTCGAATTGGCTGATAAAGTCTGATTTCGCGAATATTTTGAGTTTCTGTCTCCAAAACTGTATAAATTATTTCACCAGTTTTGAGATTATAGTTCTCGCCAAGCTTAAGTTGAATATGTCCAAGTTCTGTTTGAATCTGTTTCAGGCTCTTAGGAATATTCCACAAGGAGCTAGAGTAAAAAGCTGGAGCATCAGAAGAAGCTAACCAGCTAATTGCTAAAGGATTGGCAAGATAAATAGCTCCTAATAATCCTAATCCGCCAACCAGTGGAATACTCAGTACTATGCCCAGATTTGCCCATGTAAAGCGATCGCGCGGATCGATTTCTGGTAAATCTGATAAGGCTAGTCCAGACTGATGATTGACTAGATCGCCAATCTGTAATTCGCGATCTTTTTTTACCAGCTCGTCAAGTGGTTGTGAAGATTCAGGTAAAGACTCCATGCGTGGCATCGAAACTCTCAAACAGTTGCCATAGCCTAGCATATTTAATTTTTTAAAGCATCACAAAGCAATGCTTTAAAAAAATTATTACTTTCTGGCTAAAGTAAAGCTACAGAACGTTCCGCTAGTTTAGAACATGCTCCTTTATCTAGGGTAATATGACCTGCGATCGAATTATTCTTATAGCGCTCAATTGTATAGGCTAAACCCTTACTAAGTAGGAGGGAATCGCAGAACTCTTAGGGACGCGCTGTAAAATACAGAATCTATTTTTAGTGGCGCGGCGGAGCCGCGCCACTAAAAATAGAGATCTTGCTCATACTCTAATCCATAGTGTAGTTCCGTCTTTCTGATCGACTAGGTTAATGCCCAAGGATTTTAGTTCATCACGAATGCGATCGCCTTCTTGATAATTTTTAGCTTTCTTTGCCTCAATCCGCTGTTGAATTAAATCTTCAATCTGAGAATCGGTAATGCCATCTTTGACCTCAGCGCGATCGCTAATATTTGCCACAAAGCCCAAGGTGTTTGCCATATAGCTAAGTACTTGCCATTCTTGAAATAGAACATCAGAGTTTAGGTCAGTCTTACCTGAATGTAATAAAGAATTTCTTTCTGAGCGCAATTTTTTCGCCAGTTCAAATACATGAGATAGAGCAACAGAAGTATTAAAGTCATCATCCATTGCTTCCTCAAAACTAGCGATCGCCTGAGCAACTACGCTACGAGAAGGAAGTTCGATATTTTGCCAACCTAACTTTTCTGCAAAATCCGATGCAAACAGCATACCATCGCGAATTGTCTCCCAGCCTTTAGTTGCCGCCTTGATTGCTTCTTCGGTAAAGTCGATCGGTTGGCGATATTGAGCTTGCAAGATGAATAGACGGATTGCCATCGGATCGAAATAGACAAACAAATCACGAATAGTTGTGAAATTATTTAGCGATTTGGACATCTTCTCGCCATCAATATTCACAAACCCATTATGCATCCAGTATTGGGCAAGGGGTTTAGCATAGGCGGCTTCCGATTGAGCGATTTCATTCTCATGGTGGGGAAATTGTAGATCCGAACCACCTGCATGTATATCAATCGTTTCACCAAGCCGCGATCGCACCATCGCTGAGCATTCAATATGCCATCCTGGACGACCATTTCCCCAAGGTGATTCCCAAAAAGGTTCGGTAGGCTTAGCAGATTTCCATAGTGCAAAGTCAAAGGGATATCGCTTTTCATCACCATGTTCGTCTACCCGTCCACTTGCCCCCGCCTGCATATCTTCGAGCTTGCGCCCAGATAGCTTGCCATAGCTAGGAAATTTCTGCACAGCATAATAGACATCGCCACCTGATTCATAGGCGTAATCGCGATCAATCAATTGCTGAATTAGCGCAATAATTTCAGGAATTGTTTCCGTTGCACGAGGATAATCATCTGCCTTGGCAATATTCAGCTTTGCCATATCCTCATCGTAAGCAGCAATATATTGATCCGCGATCGCTTGCATGGTCGTATCACGTTCTTGCGCCCGCTTGAGAATTTTGTCGTCAATGTCAGTGATATTTTGGACAAATTGGACTTGATATTTTGTCGCCAAATAGCGGCGAATCATGTCCCAAACAACGTAGGCTCTAGCATGACCCAAATGGCAATAGTCATAAACAGTCACACCACAGACATACATTTTGACGATTCCCGATTCGAGGGGAATAAATTCTTCTTTGTGTCTGGTGAGCGTGTTGTATATGCGAAGGGTCATGGAGCTTAATAGAATTAATTTATAAATTAGGACGCGGCACAATTATATAGCGCTTTACGTTTGCATAGACCAAAAAGTAGAGAGGGATACAATGCGTCCCTCTCTACTTTTTGAATTAATAACTGATGTTACGTAGAACAAAGATCGTCATAATGTTTCCATGTCATCTTAAGAGAGGATTTGGAGACCAAATCCCTACATATTTGTAAAGGTAGGGGCTTGGTCT